>JAUYTA010000272.1 GCA_030695265.1 Bacteroidota bacterium | reverse complement strand
CAGCGGCGACATTTCAACCGGATAGTCGATAATGAAAGTTGGTTGTATATAATGGTGTTCGCATTTTTCGCCGAACAATTCGTCAATCAGTTTGCCTTTTCCCATGGTCGGGTCGGTTTCAATGCCAACCTGTTTGCAAATATCCCTGAGTTCATCTTCCGATTTCCCTGAAATGTCGAAACCCGTATGTTCCCTGATGGCATCGTACATGGTCACCCGTTTAAACGGACGTTTGAAATTGATTTCCACATCACCCAGCTGAACATTTGTTGTTCCGTGTAGGGCGATTGCCACGCGTTCAATCATTTCTTCGGTAAAGTTCATCATCCAGACGTAGTCTTTGTAGGCCACATAAATTTCCATGACGGTAAATTCCGGATTATGGGTGCGGTCCATTCCTTCGTTACGGAAGTCCTTCGAGAACTCGTAAACTCCATCAAAACCGCCAACAATCAGGCGTTTCAGGTAAAGTTCGTTGGCAACACGCAAGTATAGCGGAATATTCAACGCATTGTGATGCGTGATAAACGGACGGGCAGTTGCTCCTCCGGGAATGGACTGCAAAATTGGTGTTTCAACTTCGAGGTAACCCTGTTCGTTGAAAAACTGGCGCATCGTATTGATAATTTTTGTTCGCTTGATAAAGGTATCTTTCACCTGCGGATTCACAATCAGATCGACATAACGCTGACGATACCTCATTTCAGGATCGGTAACTGCATCGAACAACTGACCATCTTTTTCCTTCACAACCGGCAGCGGACGAAGGGATTTGCTCAACACACTGAATTCTCTCACATGAATTGAAAGTTCACCGGTCTGCGTAATAAATACAAATCCTTTTATACCAACAATATCGCCAATATCAAGTAGTTTTTTGAATACTTCATTGTACAGGCTTTTATCTTCATCAGGACAAATTTCATCACGGTTCATGTACAGTTGTATTCTTCCTGAAGAATCCTGTAATTCGGCGAACGAAGCTTTTCCCATAATCCTGCGGCTCATAATACGACCAGCAACAACTACTTCCTGAAAATTATTCAATTCAGGATTGTAATTCTCTTTGATCTCAAGTGCCAAAACATTTACCGGGAATTCAGCAGCGGGATAGGGGTTAACGCCCATTTCCTTCATCTTTTGCAAGGAGCTGCGTCTAATGATCTCCTGTTCGCTTAAATCAGATATACTCATTCGTCTCTACTATTAAAAAATTCAAAAAATTTCCGGCAAAGATAACAAACTATTGCAATCAAAATTATTAACAAAATATGCATGAATGTAGAGCATATACTTTCCATATCTAAGTTCATTTCCTATCTTTGAGAAATTTTTGAAAAAATCGGAATTGTTCTGAAGAAAACGTGATGGGGAAAGTTTGGAATATTAAAAAAGAGGGCGATATAAATATCATTAAACATTTATCGGCGGCGTTAAATGTCAATATGGTTATTGCCAATCTTTTGGCACAAAGAGGTGTTACATCCTATGCCGAAGCACAGACATTCTTCAGGCCAAAATTGACAGATCTGCACGATCCGTTTCTGATGAAGGACATGGACAAAGCAGTGGAACGACTTGAAAGAGCGATCAATAATCAGGAGAAAGTGCTGATTTACGGCGATTATGATGTGGATGGAACCACTTCGGTTGCCTTAATGTACACCTTTCTCCGCACCCGCATTCAAAACCTCGATTATTATATTCCTGACCGTTATTCTGAAGGTTACGGGATTTCAAAAACCAGCATTCTTTATGCAGCCGAGCAAAAAGTCACCCTGGTAATTGTGCTGGATTGCGGGATTAAAGCGGTTGAAAGAATCCAGATGGCCAAAGATCTTGGGATCGATTTCATCATCTGCGATCACCACAATCCCGATGACATTATTCCAAATGCAGTTGCGGTTCTCGATCCGAAACGTCCTGATTGCAGTTATCCCTACAAAGAACTCTCGGGTTGCGGCGTAGGTTTTAAACTACTTCAGGCATATTCGAAAATGAACAATGTACCGTTCTCTGAAATTGCCGAACTGCTTGATTTATTAGTGGTAAGCATTGCTTCAGATATTGTTCCGGTAACCGGCGAAAATAGGGTGATGGCCTACTACGGACTTAAAAAGCTGAACTCATCGCCAAGCATTGGCCTGAAAACCATCATGAAATATTCGGGTTTTAATTCCGAAGAAATATCTATCAGCGACATTGTTTTCAAAATCGGTCCCCGACTCAACGCATCGGGACGTATAGAACACGGTAAAAAATCGGTGGCCATTTTAACTGCCACCAACGAAAAGGAAGCCATGTTGCTGGGCGACGAAATAAATTCGTACAACGAAATCAGGAAAACACTCGACCGCGATATTACCCAGGAAGCACTCGCCATGATTGAACGCAATCCTGATCATGACGCGAAAAATGCCACCGTGCTTTATAACCGCGACTGGCACAAAGGAGTTGTGGGGATTGTTGCTTCACGTCTGACCGAGCATTATTACCGGCCAACAGTGGTACTGACCGAATCGAATGGAATGGCAACCGGTTCTGCTCGTTCTGTGCGCGATTTTGATTTGTACGAAGCGATCGGACTTTGCAGCGATTTGCTCGAATCGTACGGAGGGCACATGTACGCCGCGGGTTTGACAATGAAAATCGAAAATATATACGAATTCTCGCGCCGCTTCGAAGATATTGTAACCCGATTGATCACAGACAAACAACAAACAGAATCGATTGAAGCCGAAGCTAAAATTCAACTTTCGGACATTACCCCAAAATTTTACCGTCTCCTGAAACAGTTTGCGCCGTTTGGTCCGCACAACATGATTCCTGTTTTTATTACCGAAAATGTGCTCGACAGCGGCACCAGCCGTCCGGTAGGTAAAAATATGGAACACCTGAAACTGGATCTGATTGAAGCAACCAGTAATTCTTCCCAATTTTCAGCAATCGCCTTCAACCAGGCACAACACTTCGAAGCCATCAGCCAGGGTTTGCCTTTCGATATTTGTTATTCAATTGCAGAAAACGAATTCAGGGGAAAAACCAGTTTGCAGCTTTATATCAGGGATATACAGGCAAAGGAGTACTAGTTTTCACCAAAAGTTGTTTCAGGTTTTTTTCCAACTCTGTTCTTGAAATATCTTTTCCGATGAAAACAAGTTTACTGAAACGCGCTTCATCTTTCCATTCTTTTCCAACTTCAAACATGTACGAACCGCGCACTGCATGGAAAATAAACTGGTCGGCAGTGTTTTCAAAACTCACAATTCCCTTAACCCTGAAAATAGTTTCCTTGTTGAAATACAGGTAATTCTGCATCCATAAACCGAACTTATTCACATCGAAATTGCCCGTAAACGAGAAGCCTTCCGAAGTAATATCGTGACGATTTACTGATAGTTTTACCGGATTCATAATCATTTTTGATTTTTTCTGCTCCATTGGTTTTGAAACGTCCAGCGCACAAAAGGTAAGCGTTGAATTTTCAATGGCCTCGCGCGAATACGAATTGGTATCCAGCACATTAATTTCATCGATATTTGCAAAAGAGGTAGCGAAAATCTTTGCCATCGGGCTTATTTCTGCGATCGTCAGCAACAGACTTTGCGCATAATCAGGATGAACGCTGTCGGTTTTGTTCAGCAAAATCAAATCTGCCAAAGCAATCTGTTTGCGAACTTCCAGTTGGTCGTCCATCAAATCTTCCATGTTCACAGCATCAGCAACGCACACCACACTATCAATGCGAAACCGGGTTTGGATACTTTCTCCTGAAACAAAAGCATCGATGATGGATGAAGGGTCGGCAATACCGGTGGTTTCAATCAATAAATGGTTGAATTTCGAAGAACTTCCGAGAAGATTTTCGAGCGTAAACAGAAAATCTTCGCCCAAAGAACAGCAGATGCAGCCATTGCTCAACTCAAAAATGTCATCGGGCGCGGCAGCAATCAACGCGCCGTCGATTCCGGTTTGGCCAAATTCATTTTCAATAATGGCAAACTTTTTCTCCGGATGTTTGCTGATCAGCCTGTTAAGCAAACTCGTTTTTCCTGCCCCTAAAAATCCGGTGATAATTGTGACCGGTATTCGTTCTTCTCTCATGATTTTGTCTCTTGTGAAATTAGTAGAGCAATTGGTTCAGTTCATCAATCACAAGAACTCCCGTCGATTCGAGGATATGTTTGGATTGATGGCCATTGGCTATAAGTACGCATTGGCAGCCAAGTTCGCGGGCTACTTCAAAATCGTGAACAGTATCGCCAATCAAAATTAATTCGCTGGCTATTAAATTTAATTCGGAAATAAGTTGTTGCCCGTTTTCAATTTTCGAGGCTGCATAATGGTTGTCCAAACCTGAAATATGCTCAAAATATTGACTGATGTTTTGCTGTTCAAGGCATTGGTCCAAAGCATCTTGTTTCATAGCCGACAAAATAAATTGACGGATTCCAACTGATTGGAAATAATTGAGAACTGAAACAGAGTTTTCGTGAAGCTTGCAGCCCTTTACCTGGCAATTGTATTCCTCAATGAATTCGAGGGCTGGTATATCAAAAGGTTCATCATTAAAATCGAACCCAATTTTCTGATAATAATCTTTTACAGGAAACGAAAAAACTTCTCTGTATTCATCAACCGTCAACTTCTGAAGGTTTCTTTTCTGAAGCATTTCGTTGATTGTTTGAACACACAATTCGATGTCGTTCAGCAAGGTTCCGTTCCAATCCCAAATAATTCCACCAATCGTTTCAGTCATTATCCGTTCCGTTCAATGATTTTCGCTGGTTCAGCAAAGGGTTTACATACATTTGCAGGAACATGGAACGGATTGTTTCTTTTTCGCCGGAAATTGATGTCAGGGCATCTTCAAGCAAAATGCAGAATTTATTGTATTGATCTTCAGTGTAATGGCCGGAATTTGTGTTGGAATTATTAAGCAGATCTTCAGCAATGTAATTGTTTGGCCAAAGTTTGAAGTTGCAGTAAATCTGTTGGTCAATGTAGTCGCCAAGTTTTTCAATTTGTTCGCCGATTGTACTTTCTTTGGCAAATAGGTCAATCTGATCGGTAATTGGTCGGCCAAATGTAAAATGAACCCGCCCTTTTGGATTCACAAGCCCGTGTCCCATACTTCGTAAATCATCCTCCTGCGTTTTTTCGAACCCTTCCGTATTCTTTTTGTACAACTCGTCCACCTTCGAAATGCCACAAGGTTCTATTTCATACGAAATTGAAATCGGAACAATCTGTAATT
>JAUYTA010000267.1 GCA_030695265.1 Bacteroidota bacterium | reverse complement strand
TAAATTAATGCCTTGCGGAAGAAATTCAGTTGGGATTTTTATACGGCCCAACCCATCAATATCCATATCGGCAGCCCAACTCAAGCCACCTCCGTTGGTTGAAGTAATTGAAATGGCATGTTTTTGTTTATCCGCAAAAATCAGATTGGCCGAGATAAAATCAGCATCGGTTTTGGCCACGGAAAAAGCAAGTCCGGAGGTGTTTGGAGCTGGCAAATCAAAAGTTTGGTTTTGTCCTGTTTTTCCTGAAATTACCAGTTTCAATTTTTGTTTTCCGTCATTCTCAACCGCAAACAAGCCCAGGCCTTTTGTAAATGTTTTTACAATGGCTAGCTGTTTCCCGTCCTGATTTACTACCGATCCTTCCAAATCCACAGGCATTCCCCAATTATTAAAAGCGGTAAACCCGATTTTAACCGGTACTCCTGTTAAAATCCTTCCACCTTCAGGATAAAAACTGATTTTAAGCGGATCGAGGTTTGAAGGAAGGAATATTTCTTTTTTCCATTCATTTTTGTTGTCCGTCAATTCGCAAACAAATGGCTCTCCATTCGATTTTGAAGGCAATGTAAATGGTACGACTGTTTTTCCGGAATCATCTGTTTTAAGCTTTCCCTTCCCGATAATTTCGGCGCCATTCATCAATTGATAGCGCAACGAAGTATTTTTCACGAAAGCGCCTGCAAGGTTTCTGATCAGTATTGAAAGTTCGTTTTTCTGGCCTGAAATTGAAATGCTGTCGCGGGCGATGGCTGAAACAACCCATTGGTCGCTGAATGCCGGATCGATATTTATTGTGGCGCAAAAAACTTCTTCAGGATTAATTTGCGACAAAATATAAGCCACCAGAAAATATTGGCCGCGGGAAAGTTCTTCCGGGATTTCCAGATCGCCCGATGTTGAGCCATTTGTTAGTTGCAGCAATTGAAAGGCTACCTGTTCGCCATTTTTATTGTATAATTTCACAATAAAATCCTGGCTTTTTGTTGACGGTAATTGTGTTTTTATATCGGTCACCATTGCGTTGAACCAGATTGTTTCCCCAGGCTTGTAGCTTTGTTTGTCGGTTGTGAGAAAAACTTTCTCTTTCGGAAAAACATTGAAATAATCGGTTACCTGTTGGCTGATTTTTTTAGTCGAGCCATCGCTTTGTGCAAATACCCAAAAACAGTTGATTGTCAGAAATGCCAGAATGGTTAATGTTTTCATATCAATAGAATTATTTTTCGATTAGTATGCTGTTTCCCTTTTCTGTGGGTTGAAATATCGAATCGTTTTCCTGGTAATACTTCTTAAGTGCATTGCGCAAGGCTTCAGAAGGTTTTATGGTATTGTAATCGCCCCAGAAAGTTTCATCATAGTCGGTAATAATTTCAGTAAAAATGTCTTTCGAACTAAACAGTTCATTCCGTTTGAAGAGTGTTCCGTCGTCTGATTTAAAATCGGTGATGAGCAATTCGGAAGTACTGTGAAATATTGAATTGATTTTGTCTTTTTTGCTTTTTACACGAAAATTTATGGAAGCCTGCGCATTGCTCAAATGCCATTTACCATCGGCACGACGGTAACTTACCTGGTATTTAACCTGAACAGGTCTCACATAAAAATCTTTGGGTTTTTTCCTGATCAGCGATTCGTGGGCGAATTTCAATCCCGATCGGCTGAGTTCAAATTCGGCATGTACCAGCGCAAACGACGACATATCGACATACAATTTTCCCTGATAACATGGGTAATCAACCTTTTCTTTGGGTTTGAACCGGATGACATACGTATCGCGGTTATTCAGTTCAACTATATGATCGAGTGAGTATTTGTAGAATTCACGGAATTCGGGATCGAGAAACGAATCGAGTGTTTTTACCACATCCAACTTGGTAATGTAATA
>JAUYTA010000261.1 GCA_030695265.1 Bacteroidota bacterium | reverse complement strand
CGAAGAATTAACGTCGTCATACGATCCGCCGATCATGAAAATGTTATTTCCCTTTTTCTTCAGGCTGTGGGTTACAATTTTATCCTTGTCAGGAACAGAACCCATTAAACTGACAATAATGGTAGGAAAAACCGGGCCGTGCGCCGAAAAATAATCAAACCGTATTTTTCTGTCGGTAAGTTTAATATTGAACTTATTACAGGCATTTACCAGTCCGTTCTTTGCTCCTGAAGCGATATACTGACCGTTCGGGTCGGCAATATTGATATGGTACAGAAAAGAACTTACTGCTTCAGGAATGGCACCAAAACAAATCATTTTTCGAACCGCCCGTGCTATCAGCATTTCAGTAGCTTTCTGCGGGTCAATTTCGAGATGATGGTGTAAAGCGTGCGTTGTCATTGCCATCAATTGTCCGTTCTCGGAACTAAAAATACCGGTTTCATCTGTCTCGTCATTCGACATGGATGCCACGTCAACTGATTCTTCACTAAAGTCATTAAAATAATTTATCGGCGCCAGATTTGGGTCAGCCATTAAATTAAATATAATATCCTGAATATTTTGCTCCTCTGGAATTTGATCAATTGTAAGCTCGCGGATTTCCTCTTTTTGCTCGATCATAACGTTTGTTTTCTTTAAATGCAGAAACAAAAATAATTAAGTAGTTTGTTATTCCATAAGTTTTCAGATATTTTTAATTTTAGCATTCTTATTAACCCTCACATTCAATGAATCAGAAAATAGCCTTAATTACCGGAGCAACAGCAGGTATCGGCTTTGAAACCGCCAATTTACTGGCACAAAACGGGTACAATTTAATACTTACCGGCCGCAGAAAAGAACGTCTTGAAGCGGTCAAAAAGCAGTTTGAGCTCAATTATGACTGTAAAGTTCAAATTTTAAACTTCGATATTCGAAAAAGAAAGGATGTTGAGAAAGCGCTCTCATCACTTCCGGAGGAATGGAAAGCAATAGATGTTTTAATCAACAATGCCGGTTTAGCGGC
>JAUYTA010000253.1 GCA_030695265.1 Bacteroidota bacterium | reverse complement strand
AATTACCTCATCATGAATATTAAACAAACACTGCTCGATATCAATAACGCGTACATCTTTTTTTGCTCGTCCATTTACCTTGGCATGTTCTGGACACTTCACTTTTTCTTTTTCCCAAACTATCCGTCGAAATTAAATGTGGGCAATTATTACGATGCGATTATTCCACAAACCGATTCGGCCACGAAGTTTTTCTTTATTTCCATCCCGATCATGGCGGTTGCTTTGGTAATCATGATAATCACCGAATGGAAGACAAAATTCCGCTGGGTTCCTTTGGCATGGATTCCCGGATTGCTTGTCCCGGTTATTACGCAACAAAAGTTTATCGAAGATATCAACGATCAGTTTAAAGCCGGAGTAACCGATCAGGCGGTACTTCAGGAATTGTTGAAAGACTGGATGTTCTACAATGATGTGAGGTTTTACATTCTGGCTCTAATGTGGGGCATCACCATGTACTATTTCATTGCCAAAGCGCGTAAAACTTAACCTATGAAGAAATATATAAGGCTCATTATTTTGCTGATTTCATTCGCTACTCTATTTTCCGGTGCCATGCAGGTAATAGCGCCCGCATTTGTGCTAAATTTTGTAGGCGCCGAAATTGACACGACCACCAAACAATTATTTGCAACCATCGGTATGTTCATGTTTCTGTTTGGTGCGATGATGGTTCATGCATTGTACAACGAAGAGAATAACCGGGTAGCAGTAATCTGGTCGGGCTTACAGAAATTAGGCGCGTCGGTGGCTGTTTTCATTGGGATTTTTAATGGGACATTCGTCCTACTTGCAGCCGGAGTGGCCATATTTGATTTATTCTCGGGTTTGCTGTTTTTCTATTATTTAAGAAAATATGTCATCACATAAAAACATAATTGCTGAAGTTAATGCTTCCGGAATCAAACGTTCGCTGATTCTGGCCGGTGGCGGTGCACGTCTAGCCTATCAGGCTGGAGTGATCATGGCGCTGGAAGAAGAGGGTTTAAGTTTCAGTCATTTTGACGGCACTTCAGGAGGGATTTTTAATACAGCCATGCTTAGTTCCGGAATTGAAGCAAAAGACATGGCAACACGCTGGCGAAAAGTCAACGTGATGCATTTTTCGTCGCTGCTGCCTTTTAAAAGCTATTTCTCGAAGAAAACATTTGCAGCCTTTGGCGATGCCGATGGAATGATCAACAAAGTTTATCCTACACTGGGGATTGATGTGGCAAAAATGAATGCAAACATTTCTATTGACGCCACTTTTAATGTGTGCAATTTTTCAAAAAAAACCGTTGAAGTTTTATCTAACCGAAATGTGACCCTTCAACATTTAGTGGCAGGCATGTCGCTGCCCATTTTTATGCCGGCAATTGAAATAAACGGCGATTGGTACACCGATGCAGTGTGGATTAAAGATGCCAATATCACGGAAGCGATCAAGCGAAACATGAAAGAAATCTGGTTGGTTTGGGCCATCGGCAACTCGCACGAATTTTTAAACGGCACATTTAATCAGTATGTGCACATGATTGAAATAAGCGCCAATGGCGGATTACTGCTTGAGCTGGAACAAATAGAAAAACTTAACAGTGAAAAACCTTCGGCTGAAAAAACGATTCTTCATGTCATAAAACCCGAATTTCCGTTGCCTCTGGATCCTGATTTAATGTTCAACAAAATCAATGCTGACGAACTGATCAACCGAGGTTATGCCGATGCAAAAAGTTACCTGCAACGAAAAACCGACCTGGGAGTTGCGCCCGATTATAAAGCGTCGATGATGAATGAACCCGGATCAGTTCTGGTTTTCAGATCATTATTTTCAGGAATAATTGACTGGAAAAACAAACAGACTGATTTTTCGCTGAACGTTAATTTCAATTTCAGAAGTGTCCACCATGAAACGGTTTTGCGTGCTTTTGCTTCCGTTTCGTTTGAAAACAGTGAATACAGGATTTCAACCTACAACAATCAAATAATGATCAGTCAGACCGAACAGATTTTAACATTTGAATGTGATTTCGTCTTTGAAGATCAAATCCAGCATTTGCAATGCCAGCTCGATTTAATCAGTCAATACGATTTATTACTGGGTATGGAGTTTAAAAAGGCACGTTGCACAATTACCGGTAAAAATTTGCCAAAGCCAATTTCAGCAATGTTAAAGCAAAACGCATGGATTCGGATTAAAAATGTCCCTTTCATTCATGTGAGCAGTAGCAGCGGTTGGTTCGGAAAATGGAAAGAAAAATTCAGGATTTTAAAAGAAGTTTATCGAAAATAAAATATCGCTATGAGCTCTTCAAAAAAATACATTCAGCCAAAGATGGTGAACTGGTACGACTCCAAGCAGTTGGCGGCCACTGGCCTGAGATCTGTAATTTCGGGACAGTTCGGGCATTTTGCCGACAAGCGCGAGTTACAGGCCGCCCTGAAACCGCAGGCAAAAGCCATCAATTATGGCGATGAAACTGACCTTTGGATCGATTATGTTTCCGATACCGGCGATGGGTTCAATTCAACCTATTCGATTGCAAAACTGGTTTCAGAAAAAAACTTAAAACTCGCTTTAAAGAAAGATTATGAGCCTAAAAATCAAGGCGAAAACATTGATTTATACAAAGAAGGAGTTTTAAAGAAACCTGGAGATTTAATCATATTTGGAGGTGATCAGGTGTAT
>JAUYTA010000407.1 GCA_030695265.1 Bacteroidota bacterium | reverse complement strand
GAATTGTGGCGACTGTCACTCAGGTACACTGGAAAGGAGCAGTGCGTGATGTGGGAAAAGCGATGGGATTATCAACGGATACCATTAACGTTCTTTCGAAATCGGCCTACGAATTTACCGAGGATTGGTTTGAGGGAAAAGCCCCGGATTCTTCCAGCTTCAGTTCTCAGGACCCACATTTACGGAAGGTGCTCGAACTGACAAGGCAATACATTGGTTTCCCGCGTCAGTTGGGACAACATACGGGTGGATTTGTGATTACCCGTGGAAAGCTGCACGAATTGTGCCCAATCCTGAATGCCCGTATGGAAGACCGCACCAATATTGAATGGAATAAAGACGACATTGAAGCGCTTGGTTTTATGAAAGTTGACGTGCTTGCGCTGGGTATGCTGACCTGCATCCGCAAAGCTTTTGATCTGGCTGAAATACATTACAACCTGAATCTCACCCTGGCAAACATTCCGCAGGACGACCCAAAAGTTTATGAGATGATTAGTCATGCCGATACGCTTGGAGTTTTCCAGATTGAGAGCCGGGCGCAAATGTCGATGCTTCCACGGCTGAGACCACGTAATTTTTACGATTTGGTTATTGAGGTGGCCATTGTGAGGCCCGGGCCTATTCAGGGAGATATGGTGCATCCGTATTTAAAAAGACGAAACGGTGAGGAACCGGTCGAATTTCCATCGAAGGAGCTGGAAGAAATTTTGGGTAGAACGCTGGGGGTTCCTTTATTTCAGGAGCAGGCAATGGAAATATCCATTGTTGCGGCAGGCTTTACGCCGGCAGAAGCCGATGGTTTGCGCCGGAGTATGGCGACCTTTAAAGCGAAAGGAAAAGTAAGCTGGTACCGCGAAAAACTGGTAGGAGGTATGGTAAAAAAAGGTTATACCGAAGAGTTTGCCTTGCGGGTATTCAAGCAGATTGAAGGCTTCGGGAGTTATGGTTTCCCGGAAAGCCACGCAGCCAGTTTTGCCCTGCTGGTGTATATTTCATCGTGGATAAAATGTTATTACCCCGACATATTTGCTGTGGCTCTGTTGAACAGCCAACCGATGGGTTTTTACCAGCCCGCGCAGATTGTGATCGATGCCCGAAAACATGGCGTTACTGTTCGTCCGGTAGATATCAACTACTCTCAATGGGACAATACATTGGAAGAAATGGACGGACACTATTGCGCTGTCCGTTTAGGTTTCAGGCAGGTAAAGGGGCTTCGGGAGGAAGATATGCAGACGCTTGTATCCGGAAGGCTTGCAAGTTACCAGAATATTGATCAGTTGCTCAATGCAGGAGTTTCGCCATCTGCGATGGAAAGGCTTGCAGATACGGATGCTTTCCGTTCCATAGGTCTCGACCGCAGGCAAGCGCTATGGGAAGTGTCGGCATTGCACGACCATCCATCCGGAATGTTTACCGGAACACCTTCTCAAAGTACAACGGAGCAGTGGACAGAATTACCTGTCATGACACCCGGAGAACATGTGATACAGGACTATGCCAGCACTTCGTTGTCGTTAAAAGCCCATCCGGTCAGTTTTCTTCGCCAATCACTAAATCAGATGAGAGTTGTGCCCACTTCAGAATTAAGCAAAATGAAAAACGGCATGTCCGTCAGGGTGTGCGGTTTGATCACAGTTCGTCAACGACCGGGTACGGCCAAAGGAGTGCTGTTTATTACCATCGAGGATGAAACCGGTTTTGCCAATCTGGTTGTTTGGAGCAAGACTTTTGAGAAGTACCGGAAAGTAATCCTGCAATCACGGCTGCTTATGGTGGAAGGAAAACTGCAGATTACAGGAGAAGTTATTCATGTGGTGGTCAGCGCTTGTTTTAACCTGAATGAACAAAGAGATTGAATCTGTAATTATGGTTGGTTCGTGATTGAAAGTCTGGCATCTAAAGTTCTAATCAAAAATTTATTCGTTAATTGATCTGCTTTTTCTCGTTAATAATTTATTTTTACGATATTCGCTACTTGATACTTTCAGAATCAAAAAACAAACTTTCAAATTTTTATTTCATGAAGACTTACAAACCTTATTTGAGTTTAACTAAAAACACCAGCAAGTATGAACTTGGGGTGATTGTTACCGCAGTAAAAGACCAGACAATCACTGGTATCCGTCAGGAAGAAGTAAAAAAGGGCAAAGATACCTGTTGGGGAGTTATCATTACCCTCTCCGATACTATCCAATTGGTTAATGGGCCTGAAAACCCTGTTTTTTCTGCTACAGTAGATATTGAGTTGGATAAATCGTTGAAATACAAGAAGATCATATGCAGTACTGTAATATCAGTATCGGATGGAAAATATGGCCCCCCTGCCGGGGACGATACCTCAATTGATTTTGGAGATGCAGGAAATTAGAAAAATAATTTAAGTCAAACAAAAAAGGGTGTTTAGAAATATGCACCTGCTTTTTTAACTTTTAATCGATTAAACCTCTTTAGACTCAAAATTAAAGCCAGATATGCAAAAGCTTTGTTTTGTACTGTTATTTATTTTTTGCGGTCTTGTCAGTGATGAAAGTTTTTCGCAAACAAGTACAGTGGATGATACCCTTGTTATCCAACGCATGCTTGGTGATTTGAAACAATTGATGAACAGCAACCTGGACAGCGCGCTCATTTTGAGTAAAAAGACCGAACAAATGGCCACCAAAATTAATTACAGGAATGGCATTTGGAAAGCACAAACGTATCATGGGAAAGCTCTGTTTAGCCTTGGGTATCCTGACTCCTCCAAAGTCTTGCTCGAAAAGGTTTTAAAAGAAACGCAAGAACAAAAGTGTCGTTTAGAAGAAATAAATGCGCATGTTGCTCTTGCTGAAGTATTGCAGCAGGATTACAATTTTACTTTGGCAGTAACTAATTTACTTCAAGCTGAAAAACTTCTAAAAGATAATGATCCTTTAGACCTTAGATTTAAGATTCTA
>JAUYTA010000250.1 GCA_030695265.1 Bacteroidota bacterium | reverse complement strand
ACTGCAACCGATATTTCGACCCGGATGCTTAAAGCGGCCAAAGAAGCCATTTATCCGATGGCACAGGTTGATGAAATTTCAATGGAGTTGAAACGAAAATATTTTCTGAAAAGCAAGAGTTCAAGTGATCAAAAAGTTCGGCTTGTAAAAGAAATTCGCAATAAAGTTCGGTTCGGCTACTTAAATTTAATGGACGATGTGTATGAGCTTAAAGATGATTTCAATGTTGTTTTTCTGCGGAATACATTGATTTATTTTGAACAGGCAGTGCAAGTTGAAATATTGACAAAAGTGCTGGACAGGTTGGTTGACGGTGGTTTTTTATTTATTGGGCATTCCGAATCGCTTATTAATATGAACCTGCCAATCAGGTCGATTGCCCCGAGTGTATATGTTAAAAAAAATATAAGTCTATGAGCTATTCCGGAAATAAAAGTGAAAATGAGATGGAAAATTGCCGAAAGCAGCTTTCACAGCTTCAATCTGAAAATGATGAATTACTCAGGAATCTTCATAAAGTCAACGAAAAACTTCGGGATTCAGAGCGATTCAAAGGTCATTTTATCAGCAATATTACCAATGAAATCGTCAATCCGTTTGCAAGTGTTCTTGCTTTGGCCGGAAACATTCAACAACTGAACGAAGGTCAAATGGGCACCGCCCACCGTATGGCTGAACTAATTTTCGACGAAGCTTTTCACCTCGATTTTCAGTTGAAGAATATTTTTGCGGCTGCTGGCAACGAAGCTGGTATGGATGAAATTAAATTATCAAGTTTCAGTATAAAGGATTTAAGCGACCACCTGAACCAATATTTCAGTAAGCAGTTGAAGAAAAAGAAAATCAGGCTGGCGACAAGTTTTATAAATGAATCAGAACCAGACGAATCGCTCATGTTTTTATCAGACAGGGAAAAACTGGATTTGATACTTAAGAACCTGATCAGCAATTCAATAAAATTTAGTCACTGCGATTCAACCATTGAAATTGTGTTCATTTTTAGTAACAGGATTCTATCGGTGGAGGTTTCTGATCATGGGAAAGGCATCGTGCCAGAAAACCGAAATATTATATTTGATCGTTTCAAACAATTGGATGAAAAGATCAATTCCATAAATACAGGTCATGGGTTGGGTTTATCAATCGTTTTGGCTTATGCCAATTTGTTGGGCGGAACAGTGAGCATCAATGATAATTTTGACGGGGGCATAAGGATAACTGTTTCTATTCCTGAAAGCGCCGAAACAAATGACTGGGATGATCTGGAAGGGTTTATTCTTGATTCGGAAACGAGCTACTAATGAGCAACGTCCGTCAAATGAAACATTTTCTTCATCCTTCAACGATATGGATATGCAAAGAGCCGCAATGGGTAACAACCATTCTCGGTTCGTGTGTATCGGTATGTTTGTTCGACAAGAAAAAATGCATTGGCGGGATCAATCATTTTATGCTTCCCTATTGGAATGGCGAAGGACTGGAATCACCGAGATACGGAAATGTGGCAATTGCCCAATTATTACAAAAAATGCTTGACTTTGGCGTAAAAAAAGAAGACATTGTATGTAAAATTTTTGGCGGGGCTGAATTACTTACTGAACAAGTATCCGTTTTTAATGTTGGGCGTAGAAATATCGAATTGGCACATAAGTTTATTTCAGAATTGGGGATTCCGGTGACCAGTTCGAGTACAGGTGGAAAACTGGGCCGGAAAATTCATTTTAATACCGGAACCGGAGAGGTGCTGCAAAAGTACCTGGTTAAAAACAATCAAAATGAAGCCAAATGAGCAGGAAGATTAAAGTTTTGGTGGTAGATGATTCGGCTACAATGCGAATAACATTGACACAGATTTTGAATCAGGATCCGGAAATTGATGTAATCTCAAGTGCGTCTGATCCGTATGATGCAGTAAAGAAAATTGCTGAAAACCTTCCTGATGTAATTACCCTTGATATTGAAATGCCCCGCATGGACGGGCTGACTTTTCTCTCGAAATTAATGAAACAGCATCCAATTCCGGTGGTCGTTATTTCATCTAACGCCGGCGAAGGTTCAGAAAAAGGAATTCGCGCACTTAAACTTGGTGCCCGCGAGATAATTACCAAACCTAAACTTTCTACTCCGGAACAAATGGAGGAATACAGTATCCGGATTACAGATGCAGTAAAGGCAGCGTCAATGACTGAAAGTGTCAGGCTAAAACCCACAAGGGAAACCTTAACAGATGCCGTTCATTCGAAAGATAATCCGGCTACAATTGCCCCTGTTTCCAATCTGCACTCCGATAAGTTTATTTTAATTGGCGCTTCTACCGGAGGACCCGAGGTTATATCGAAGATTCTGAAAAATCTGAGAACCGATTTGCCTGGAATTCTGATCGTTCAGCACATGCCCGGAGAATTTACCGGAGCCTTCGCCAAGCGATTAAATCAGGAGTGCAAACTCAATGTGAAGGAAGCTGAACAGGGCGATATCGTGCAACAGGGCAGCGTATATATTGCAAATGGGTTCAATCATTTACTTTTGGTAAAAGAGAATGGGCAGCACAAATGCAAGCTGGAGATGGGACCATTGGTCAACAGACATCGTCCATCGGTTGAAGTTTTGTTTCATTCGGCAAAGAAATTTCCGGCAAAAAATATTGTTGCCATAATACTCACAGGAATGGGTTCAGATGGTGCAAAAGGTTTGCTCGAATTGCATGAAGCCGGCGCTATGACAATTGCCCAGGATGAAAAATCAGCAGTCATTTTTGGAATGCCAAAAGAAGCGATCAGGTTAAATGCCGCAAAAAAGATACTAAATCCGGAAGAAATAATTAACTGGTTAAATACAGCTTATTAGGGTATGAAAGAAAATACACAACCTTCAAAAATACTGATTGTTGACGATGTTCAACTAAACCTTGACCTGATGAAGGATATATTATCAGATCAGGGTTATTTGATTGCTACCGCGATAAATGGCAAATCGGCCATTGCAAAAGCAAAAGCACATAAATTCGATTTGATTTTACTTGATATAGTTTTGCCTGATATTGATGGATTTGAAGTTTGTACACACCTGAAAGCCAATCCTCAAACGCATGATATTCCAATAATTTTCCTGACAGCAAAAAAGGAAAAAGACAGCATCACCAAAGGGTTTCTCCTTGGTGCAGTCGATTATATTCCAAAACCGTTCAGTAAAGAAGAACTTCTGGCAAGGGTAAACTTGCATCTTACCCTTCGCAAAACACAGGATGAACTCATCCATTCCAAAGAATTGGCCGAAGCGGCTGCGAAAGCAAAAGCAATTTTTTTGGCCAACATGTCGCACGAAATCCGCACTCCAATGAACGGAATTGTTGGCATGGTAGATATATTGAAAAGAACCAACCTCACCAAGGAACAGCTTGAATATTTGGATATTATAGAAATATCCAGCGCCAATCTGTTGATAATTATTAACGATGTTCTCGATTTTTCAAAAATTGAAGCCGGGCAGATCACGTTCGAAAGTATTCGCTTCAAATTGAGCGATGAAGTGGGTGAAGTCATTAAACTGCTCAGATACAAAGCTGATCAAAAAGGACTGGAATTCAGCTATTCGCTGGCTCCTGAAGTTCCTGAAATGTTGGTTGGTGACCCGCTGCGTTTAAAGCAGGTATTAATCAATCTGTGCAATAATTCAATCAAATTTACCACAGCCGGATATGTGAAAATCAATGTCGAAACAATCCGGATCAATGAAGATAAAGTTGTCCTGAAATTTGAAGTTCAGGATACCGGAATTGGGATTTCACCTGAAAATCAATCGAAATTATTTAAATCATTCTCGCAGGCCGAAGTGTCAACAACCCGAAAATTCGGAGGAACCGGCCTTGGACTTGCCATTTCAAAAAACCTGGTTCAGCTCATGAACGGAAATGTTGGAATTAAAAGCGAAGAAGGAAATGGAGCTGTTTTTTATTTCGATTGCGAATTTGGCATTTCGAAGCAAAGCTTTAATGTTCTTGATGAGAAAGAATTAGATCCATCAAAAATAAGTGTTAAAAAACTTAAAATTCTTTTGGCAGAAGACAATGTTATTAACCAAAAAGTCGCTACCTTAAATCTGGTGAAAATGGGTCACTGTGTAAGTGTGGCGGCTGATGGATTTCAGACTGTCGAAATGTTTAAAAATGAGGTATTTGATGCAATATTAATGGACATTCAAATGCCCGGAATGGATGGAGTGGAGGCAACAACAATCATTCGTGAATGGGAAGAAAACAACAATGTTGTGAACCGGATTCCAATTATTGCGATGACGGCCAATACACTTCAAAGCGATAAAGCGATTTTTATGTCGGTAGGAATGGATGATTATTTAGGAAAACCTTTTAATAATGATGATTTAGTTCGTGTGATTGAACGTATTAACCAACAATTGGAGCTTAGAAATATTTAAAAAATTTAAAACTGACAAAATGGATTATAATGACAACAGTTATTTGTGGGAAGGGAAAACAGTTTTGATCGTTGAAGACAACGAAACTAGTAATATCTATTTTGAAGCCGCCCTCCGGAAAACAAAATCTCAACTTATATGGGCGAAAAATGGCCTTGATGCAGTTGAAATTGTTAGAAATAACCACATCGATTTGGTTTTAATGGACATTAATATGCCTAAAATGGATGGAATTGAAGCCACCCGGATTATTAAAACCGAATTTCCATCTATCATTATTGTCGTTCAAACTGCGTTTATCCTTTCAGGTGAGGAAAAGTTATGTATGGAAGCCGGATGCGATGAATTTATAACAAAGCCTATTCGGCTGAAGTACCTTCTCGATACCTTAAATCATTATCTGGCCGCAGTTAAAGAGAAATAAGCGCCAAATTGTGTCTCTGTATCAGGCTCAATCAATGAAAGGAAACCGGAACTTAGCTTGCCATTGCTGATTTTTATTGGATGTTCCAGAGTCATATTATCAGCAAATCTTTTGAATTCGCCGCGGGTACCATAATATAAAGCAAATTTTCCTGTAGTGTTATCATGAATTTTCTTTTCAATTTGGGTTGTCAAAATTCCCATGTTCATCCTGCTGTTTATTTCTATGCAAGGCTGAATTTTCAATCCTTCTTTTTCTCTGAATATCATAGCGTCAATACCTAAAAATCCACGGTGCTGTTTGGCATAAACCGAATCTTTTAGCGCTTTTTTTAGCAACAAAGCCGTTGTTCCGATTTTCGTTTTCATTTCCAAATTTATTCCTGAAATGACGGATCTTTCTGTTTCCGGATGAATTAAAGTGCCTTGATACTGCCCATTCGTGTTGGTTTCGAAAACGGAATACCCCAAATATTCAGGTTCATCGTTACTTATTTTAAATTGAAACGAGAAATCCATCACTTTATTCAGGAAAGGCTCAGCAATCAGGTATTTCTGCTGATTAAAAATACCCGAAATCCATTGTCTGTTCGAGGTGTTGAGTGTTTGTTTTCGGATGATCTGGATTCCACGTCCGGATGAACTCATGGGCGCTTTAAGAACCAGCGGAATATGTGTTTTTAGAAGATTCTCAATTTCCTCAATTCTTGTAACTTTGGTTCCAATCAATTCCTGATCAAAGAAAAAATCAAAGGGATTTTGTTCCAGAAAATCAGCCAGGAAATGAAGGGACGTAATTCGTTCAAACAGTGATTTGTGATCTGCTTTCCAATTAGATACAGGACTTTCTCGAAATTCATGCGAGCATTTTTCTTTCAGATCTTTCAGGTAAAAATGGGCGGCCGGGCTCCATCCCCAAGGGAGAATAGATCCAATTGTTTCTGTTTTTCCTGAAATCAGTTCTTTTAATGTGCAGAATTCAGGCATTTCAAATCCGACATCAGTAAATTTCAGTATAAATTCTTTGGACGGCATTTTTTCAGTTAGTACAAAATCGCCTGAAGTACCGAAAACAAAAGGTAAAACCGAACAATCCCGCTCAAATTCGCGTAGTAAGCGTGGCGGCATATAACTGAAAGAGCCATTGGCAACTGCTAATTCACAGGTTGGATTAAAATAGTAAACATCAGAATTGGGCATATAAAAAACCTGAATGAACTGCAAATATAAAACCCGTCGATGTACTTTTTGATGATTTAACGAAAAATAAACATTATTTAGCTTTGATATATGGATTTTGAAGTTACATTTGCAAAATCAAAATAATAACAGACCGTAAAGTATTTTTATATGTACAATTTTTCATCTGAAATAGTAAAAATGAATTCTACCGGCAACATGTATATGTGTATGTGGTTAAATTCTCAATTTCGGAAGATAGAAAATTTGTAGGTAGATTTTACCATGATATTTATAAGCTCTTCTGGAATCCGGAAGAGCTTTTTTTTTAAACTATAAGTGAACAACAAATGGCAGAGAAATCATACAGGAGCATTGCAAAATCGGTATCATGGCGCACGATCGGAACACTTGATACCATTCTGATTTCGATGCTGATTACAGGGAAACTCGACTTGGCTCTTGCAATCGGAGGAGTGGAAGTATTTACCAAAATGATACTTTATTATTTACATGAAAGAACCTGGAACAAAATAAAATTCGGGCGCATCAAAAATACAGGAAGTGATTATCAGATTTAAAATAACAAATGCTGCAGATGAAAAACTATTTACCCATTTCAATTGATATTTCTGATCAAAAGATATTAATTATTGGTGGAGGACAAAGCGCATTGAAGAAAATCAGTATTTTACAACGTTTTGGAGCCAACCTTGAAGTTGTTGCCGAAGACATCATTGACGAGATAAAGTCAAGCGGGATTATATGCTACGAAAAAAGATACGAAAAGAGTGACCTGCAAGGCTACCTGATGCTTTATTCGTGTACCAACAATGAAGAACTCGACCGCCAGATTGCCATTGACGGACGGGAAGCAGGTGTTCTGGTAAACATTCACGATAAACCTTCGCTTTGCCAGTTTGTTTCACCAGCTATACATAAAGATGGAAATATCAATGTAGCAGTAAGCTCAAATGCCGAGGATGTTTATGAATCCATCCGACTGCGAAATTTGATTCAGGAATATTTGGAAAATTTAAAAACTCAATAAATATGGCCATACAATTAAGTCCATTAAATGAACAACAGTTAGGCGCTTTGTCGAGCCTTTCTGCCGGGTTAAGCCGGGAACAGTTACTCTGGATAAACGGTTATTTTCAGGGAATGCTGGCATCATCCACCGGCATTCAGCCCCTCAATACTGTAGTTCAGGCAAAAAGCAATAAAAAACTGACAATACTTTACGGCACGCAC
>JAUYTA010000245.1 GCA_030695265.1 Bacteroidota bacterium | reverse complement strand
CCCGCTCACGAATTGCATTCACAATTTCCTTGTGGTAGCCAAGTGTAATTTCCTTTTCACCGTCGATGTTGGCATAAATAAAGTTACGCATCCGCGGCAGTAAATTATGCACCGGTTCCATGGTAATGATCACAAACGGATTTTCGGTTGCCCGGGCCACTGCCAGATGGAAACGATTGTCAATATCTGATTCGAGCTGGGTGTTATCCGGATTGCATTTGGCAAATTCAACCAGATTGGCCTCCATGATTTTCAGATCCTCGTCAGTGCGGTTAATCGCAGCCATTTTTGCAATTTCAGGCTCGAAAGCCAATCGAAGTTCAATAATCTGGCTGATTAAATTTTCATCGAACTTCAAGTCGTAATACAAGTTGAGCGAACTGATGGCATCTTTCAATTCAATTTTGGTTACCACCATCCCGCTTCCTTTTTTTATTTCGATCAGTCCACGGGCGCTTAATCTTCGCAGTGCTTCACGAAGTGCTGTACGACTAACGGCAAACATTTCGCACAACTCCCTTTCAGAAGGAAGTTTAGCGCCTATCGGCAGCTTCTTTTCACGGATGGCACGTTCAATGTTCCGCTCTATTTTCTGACTCAACGTTTGGGTTGTACCAATTTTCTGAAAAATATCTTCCATCGCTTCCATGATTATACAAGGTTTTAAATCAGTCTGTTTACACAAAGAAAATGATTTTTTGCAATTTGTATGCTATCATACAGAAAAACCTTTTTCAAAGCAGTGTTGCCTTGAAAAAGGTTTTTTGTAAAGCATCTGATAAACTATTGGCTAATGGAATCAACGATAAGGGTTCGGCGATTTCTAATCACCGTATTATTATTCGCGATTAAAAATCGCGACACCCAATTTTTATCGACTCACATCAATTGCTTTTCCTTCGTAAGCAATCGTTGCATCTGCTTTTTTGCTCAAATCGAAGGCAACCGGTTTTTGTTTTCCGACCCAAACAATGTTGAAGGTCCGTGTTTTCAACATTCCCTCGAAAGATCCGTTTGCATCGCCGATGGTCAGTTTACCTGATTCTTCATTGTATTTGAACTGAATGGAGCTAAAGTTTCCTTTTTCATAATTGTAGTTGACTCCTTCGTCTTCGTACAAAGTGAATTCGGCGTCTTTTCCGGTATAAACATACAATGTAATTGCATCAGCCTGCTTTTCGCCGGTGTATTGAATTTCAGGACCAAAAGGTACAATTGAACCTTCTTTTACAAACAGTGGCATCCGTTCGTAAGGTGCATCAACATTGATTTTTTGTCCGCCGGAAATGTATTTTCCTGAATACAAATCATACCAGCCATTGGCTTCAGGAAAATAAACTTCGCGGTTTGTGGCTTTGTATTTATAAACCGGCGCAACCATCAGCGAAGGTCCGAACATATACTGGTCGCCAATGTTGTTAACCTGCTCATCGCCGTTGAAATCCATGATCAGCGCACGCATGATGGTATAATCTTCGAAATGTGTTTTTCCGGCCAGTGAATAAATATATGGCATCAGGCGGTACCGAAGTTTGTTGGCGTAAACCATGCTTTTATAGGCCGGATGGTTTTCAGGAGCAATGTTGTAAATTTCGCGGTACGGGAATTGGCCATGACTGCGGAATAGCGGACAGAATGCGCCAAACTGGTACCAGCGGGAATTCAATTCACGCCATTCGTTCAAATCCTCAGAACCTTCTTTGGCTTGTTCATAACGTTTTTCAACGCAGAAACCACCGATATCCATTGTCCAGTATGGAATTCCGGAGATAGCGAAGTTCAGTCCTGCTGAAATTTGTGCTTTCATATCTTCCCATCGTGTACCGATGTCGCCACTCCAGGTAGCAGTTGAATAGCGCTGCAATCCGGCAAATCCGGAACGGGTCAAAAGGAAAACCCGTTTATTGGGATCTTCGCCGCGCTGCCCATTGTAAATCGCTTCGGCGTTCATCAGCGCATAAGCGTTGAAGTATTTGGTTGATGGCCCGAGCGCAGTTGGTGTCATCAGTTCTTTGCGGTATTCGATGCTGGCATTCGAGAGAATATCAGGTTCCGAAGCATCCATCCACCAGGCATCAAAACCTTTGGTGTAAAGGTGTTCCTTCATTTGGTTCCAGAACAATTTACGCGCATCAGGATTATAGGCATCGTAAAACGAACCGATGTAGCCTTTGCCAATCCAGTCGCGCACGCTGTCTTTTGTGGCGCGTTGGTACATCCAGCCTTTGCTGTCGAATTCCTTGTAATGATCGGTGGTATGGTAAAATTTTGGCCAGACCGAAATCATGATTTTTGCATTCAGTTCATGCACTTTGTCAACCATTACTGCCGGATCGGCAAAGAATTCAGGATTAAATTCGTGCGAACCCCATGACTCTGTGGGCCAGTAACTCCAGTCTAATACAATGTTGTCGAGCGGAATCTGTCGTTTGCGGTATTCTTTCACTACATCAATCAGCTCGTCAGCCGATTTGTAACGTTCGCGGCTCTGCCAGTAACCCATCGCCCATTTGGGCATAATCTGCGCTTTACCGGTAATAGTGCGGTAGCCACTTATAACTTCATCAATATTGTTTCCATGAATAAAATAATAGTCGATCTGATCGCCCATTTCCGAAGAAAGTGACAATGCATTCTGATCGGCTTTGGTGCGTGGACTCAAAGCTTTCAATCCAATGTATGAAGTTCCGCCGTCGGGTTTCCATTCCAGACGGATCGAATATTTTTTGCCTTGTTCTAATTCTTTGCTAAACTTGTATGTATTTGGATTCCAGGCTGTACGCCAGCGTTCGGCAACAACCAACTCATCGTCGATGTAAACTTTGGTATATCCGGCATAATACAATTTGAAATGAAATTCTCCGGATTCCTTCG
>JAUYTA010000231.1 GCA_030695265.1 Bacteroidota bacterium | reverse complement strand
TGCTAATTGTTCAAATGGGTTAACTCACCCCGTCGCATCTGCGATGCTCTCCCCCTCTCTTTTTAAAAAGAGAGGGAGGAAGGCCGCTTGCGGACTTCCCTGCCTGCCGGCAATGCAGGGGAATGAGTTAAATATTAAATGCGACAATAAATTGTTTTACATACTTATGCCGTTGGTTTTACTTTCAATATTCTTGTTGTCTTTACATGTAAAAGGTCAAAATTTGAAGGAATTTAATTCTAAAGATCTATTGAAAATTCAGCAACAATCGAATCAAAACCGGTCAGACTATTCAGAAAACCAACTTGCCCGAAGTTCTCCCGATAGGCAGTTTATTCAGGCAGTAATCATTAGAAACGATGGTACGGAAATCAACGATATTGCACTGAGATACAATGTTTCTACCAATACCATGCAATTTAAAAGGAACGGAACCGTATTGGACATCTATGAAACGAATAAAATCAAACTTATCATTATGGGCGACAAGGTATTTGTGTATGCCCCCTACAACGATGCGAGAAGAATCAGGCTTTCCTATTTTCAGTTGCTGAACGAAGGTAAATACCAGCTTTTAAAAATGTACAAAGTAGTATCAGATGGAACTGCAGAAAAGCCGATGTCAAATGATTTCAGCAGTTACGAAAACGCAACTCCCTATTATTATCTGCGTTACGGGGATGGTATGGCAAACCTTATTGATTCCCAAAAGAAACTGATTAAAATTCTCCAGCCGGTTCCGCAGGAAGTAATTGACTATATCCTGAAGAATAACATCAAACCGACTGACGAAAGAGAACTGATTGATCTCATGGAATATATGAACAACAAATGACAATTGAATGACTTCTATGACATTCGGTAAATAACCGAATACGTATTTCTTTTATTTGCACCAAACGAAAATATTTTTCGCGTCCGTGCTACATTCATAAAACGACCGTCGTCTTTCAAACAGTAAACAATCTCAGATAGGTGGAAACACAATACCAAAACATACATCACGACCTGGTTGAGCGGTGCCGGCAAGGAGACACCAAA
>JAUYTA010000228.1 GCA_030695265.1 Bacteroidota bacterium | reverse complement strand
CATTACTATTTTCGGCGATGGAAAACAAACCCGCAGTTTTCAGTATGTTTCTGATCTGGTGGAAGGAATGGTGCGGATGATGGCAACCGGTGATGAATTCACAGGACCGGTAAACATTGGTAACCCCGGAGAATTTACCATGTTGGAACTGGCACAAAACATCATAGAACTGACCGGTTCCAAATCGAAAATAGTTTATCTCCCCTTGCCCGCTGATGATCCGACACAACGTCAACCCGACATTTCGCTTGCAAAAGAGAAACTGGGCGGCTGGGAACCAAAGGTTGAATTACGCGAAGGTTTGGTAAAAACAATTGAATATTTTGATCAGCTATTATCAAATGAAACACTAATTTAGACTGATCCTAAATAATTGTTTGGATGCTTACCTTCCTTTTGGAATAATTACCTTTGCAGCCGGCAATGAGGTCTGCCTTTAACCGCCTGTTTTTCCAATCAGGCTGATGACATCTACCAATAAATTAATTTTTGAATACATAAATTTATGGTAAAATCAATCATGATTGTCGGATTGGGTGGATTCATCGGAACTGTCGCCCGGTTTTTGATTTCCCGCTACTTTCAGGTCAATGTCGCATCTGTTTTTCCCTGGAGCACTTTTGTAGTAAACATTGTTGGATGCCTGCTCATTGGCATTATTTACGGCATTAGCGAAAAAGGCGATTTTCTTAGTCCTGAAATCCGATTATTCCTGACTGTTGGAATCTGCGGCGGTTTTACAACATTCTCAACCTTTTCGAACGATGCCTATATGCTGATTCGTCAGGATGAATGGTTTCGTTTTGCTCTATACGCATCGCTCAGTTTCTTTCTGGGTTTGATGGCTGTTTATGCCGGACGTTTCATCATTAAACTTATTTGAAAATGGAAAGTAACACAGAAGCCTGGGTATTAAAGATTTTCATTGGATCAACTGATCAGGTTAACCAGCAACCCTTGTATGAATACCTGGTTTTTCAGGCAAAAAAGAAAGGAATCGCGGGAGCAACAGTTGTAAAAGGCATTATGGGATTTGGAGCAAGTTCGGTTATCCATTCCTATAAATTCTGGGAGGTGAGCGATAAAGTTCCATTGGTAGTTGAATTGGTTGATGAGGAACAGAAAATACGTGCATTCTACGAATTTGTTCGTCCGCAGCTCGAAGCGATGAAATACGGATGTTTGGTGACCCTCGATAAGACAACGGTTTTGTTGTACAGATCGGGCGAGAAGAAAATGTTCGACGTCTAGAAAAAGTGGTCAGTCGCAGTCCCAGTTTTCAGAAAAGCAGAAATCATGGACAACGCTAAACTTGAAACTTTGAACTTTGAACTTGAAACTAATGAAAAATGAGTTCTCAATATATTTCAAATTAAAAATTAGACTATATGTTTACACATGAAGTTGAAGGCATGATCTGCGTTGCTCAGGGAGCGAATCATGGCCCGGCTCCAATTCCTGAAGAAGGACGTTGGGTAAAAGCCAAAGAAGTAAAAGACATTTCGGGCCTGACCCACGGAGTTGGCTGGTGTGCCCCGCAGCAAGGTGCCTGCAAGCTTACCCTGAATGTGAAAGAAGGTATTATTCATGAAGCCTTGGTTGAGACAATCGGTTGTACCGGTATGACCCATTCAGCTGCAATGGCTTCTGAAATTCTTCCGGGAAAAACCATCCTCGAAGCGCTGAATACCGACCTGGTTTGCGATGCGATCAATGTTGCCATGCGCGAATTGTTCCTGCAAATCGTTTACGGTCGCACGCAAACAGCTTTCTCAGAAGGTGGATTGCCAATTGGCGCTGGCCTGGAAGATTTGGGCAAAGGTCTTCGTGGCGTTACCGGAACTTTGTACGGAACTGTGGCCAAAGGTCCACGTTACCTCGAAATGGCTGAAGGTTACATCACCAAAATCGGTTTGAGCGAATCAAGCGAAATCATTGGTTACGAATTCGTAAGCCTTGGGCGCATGATGGACATGATCAAAACCGGTATGGATGCCAACGAAGCGATTGTTAAAGCTTCAGGCAAATATGGCCGTATGGAAGATGCAGTGAAAGTAATTGACCCACGTAAAGAATAGGAGAAAACAGCTATGCCATTATTTGAAAGTTACGACAGAAGAATCAACAAGATCAATGAAGTGTTGAATTCTTACGGCATTTCTTCATTGGAAGAAGCCAGAAAAATATGCGACGACAAAGGCGTGGATGTTTACAAAGTAGTAAAAGACATTCAACCTATTGCGTTCGAAAACGCCATGTGGAGCTACATCGTGGGCGGTGCAATTGCCATCAAACTGGGACAAACCGATGCTGCAGAAATTGCTGCAACATTGGGTATTGGACTTCAGGCTTTTTGTATTCCCGGCTCTGTTGCCGACGATCGCAAAGTAGGTATTGGTCACGGTAATCTGGCTGCCATGTTGCTGAAAGAAGAAACCAAATGTTTCGCTTTCCTGGCTGGTCACGAATCGTTTGCTGCTGCTGAAGGCGCTATTGGTATTGCCAAATCGGCAAACCGTGTGCGCACTGAACCTTTGCGAGTTATCCTGAATGGTTTGGGTAAAGATGCCGCAAAAATCATCGCTCGTATCAACGGTTTCACATATGTTGAAACTGATTTCGATTATTATACAAGTGAGTTGAAAGAAGTACAACGCATTGCTTACTCAAAAGGCGACAAAGCAAAAGTAAATTGCTATGGCGCCAACGATGTTCGCGAAGGTGTTGCCATTCTTCACAGCGAAGGCGTTGATGTTTCTATCACCG
>JAUYTA010000224.1 GCA_030695265.1 Bacteroidota bacterium | reverse complement strand
ATTGAAATACAACAGATCGGAGTTTCTGAACCGTAAATTTCGAAGGGCCAAATCCAGATGAATGAATTCCAGCGAATCAATCAATTTGTTGAGAGATGAAAATTGGATATTAAAATCAGCGTCAATGCTGGAATTAACGGTGGTGAATTTCAGTTTGTTGGTGGTAATGGAATTTGCTTCCATACTGAAATCAGTTTCAAGATGGGTGAAAGCGAAGTTATTCTGATCTATTGCACTGAATTCTTTGACCGAAGCTTTTGTCAGGTCAGATGAATAAAAGAAATCGGTCGCCACAAGATCCAAATGATTGACATTTAAATTTTTAGGATCGAACAAACCTTTTAGTTCAGGATTATTGCCGATTTTATAAACAAACACATTGTCGAGCATTTCAATACTTTTAACCGAAACCTGCCAGTTGTTTTCTGAAGTTGCAACAACTGAACCCAATGGGATTTCAGGTTTGAAGTCGTGATACCGGATTTGACTTTTCGCAAGGTTGATCGATTCAATGTTCAAAAGCTCCGTTTGCAAGTCGATGGAAAAATTTTCCAGTTCCGACTCGCTGAGAATGGCATTCACCGACAGATTTCCAATTGAATCGGCAAAGCTGATGGTGGAATTGCCGATTTGAATATTATTCGCGACTATTTTGGGTAAAACGCTTTCAGGATTGCCTGCTGAAATATTGCCGGAATTAATTCTTCTGACAATTGCAGTCAATCCATTTACAACCATTTCATCAAAATGATACACTGATTTTCCCGGATCAATATTATCTACGCTGATTTCCGATCTTTTTATTCCGGCGAAAACATTCATTCCAGCATATTCATCGTGGTAGGTAAACCGTATGTTTTCAAGCTCAATTTCATCGAGACTGAATGTCCATTTTGATGCTGAAAGTGTATCTGATTTTACTTTCGAAGTTGTATCGCCAAATGCGGTAAGCAGAAAGTTGTAATTGAACAGCGGATCTGCCAGGGTGCTGTGAAGTTTTACAGTTGCATTTTCCAGACCGAACGAACTGATGGCGATTTTACTTTTTAACAGGTCGTAAAGTGCAATGTTCACCTTCGCTTTTCCGGCATAAATCAAAGTATCCTGATTGAGGTCTTCCAGATAAAGTCCCTCAATAACTACTGTTTTTGGAAATGCAATACTCACACTACCGATCTCAACCTTTGTGTTGGTTTTGTTGCTGATAAAGGAAGTGGCAAACTGAACAATCTTTGTTTGAATGGAAGGTTTTTGAATAAGTAGGGCAATGGTCAGAAATAAAAGCACAAAGATAAGGGCGACCCAGATGATCGCCTTTATCGTTACCCTGATCACTGATTTCACACTAATCATATTTATTTAGTCAGATACCGTTATAATAAAGGTATCGCTTGTTTTGAAATGAAGCAATTTTATCGCACATTTCATTAACCCGCCGAAACAAATGTTTGATGGCATCAATTCCTTCAAGATTTACATTCAACTCATAATAAAACCGAA
>JAUYTA010000221.1 GCA_030695265.1 Bacteroidota bacterium | reverse complement strand
AAATATCCCCAAAGTTTGGCCCAGAATAATTTACAGAATCAATACTGAAATTATTGAACAAAAATCATCAATCATTTTTGCTGAAAAAGTTAAATCTGGCTCCTATCCTGAATTGCTGATTTCCGAAGATGAAAACATTCAACAAATTGATCCGTTTTTTAGAACGCTTGGTTTTTACCCGTTTTCGGTCTGGAAAGGAATGGCTCTCACAAATAGTTTCGATATAGTTTCGCCTCAATTACTCGAAGCAGTCCAAATTGTACGGTGTGAAAACTCAGACGATATTGAGCAATGGATACAAATTGTTACTTCGGAACTGATAGCACCTGTGCAATTTGATAAGGTCTTGCTGGAAAGTTTAATTGATCAATCCGGAGTTGAAGTATATCTGTTAAAATACAATGGCAAAGGCGTTTCCACCATGCTCGTTTTTAACTCGACGACCTCAACCGGTTTGTATTTTATTGCAACAAAAAAATCGGCTCAGCGACAAGGATTTGCTAAATTACTGGTTCAGCATATTTTATCGCAAAATGCCCGAAAATCAAAATTGCCAGTAATTTTACACTCGACAAAAACAGGAGAAGCTTTGTACTCAAAATTGGGTTTCTTGCCTTTTAACCAGTTCTTTTTGTACCGATATTTAAATACTAACTTATGAGCAGACAACAAATTTTCGCTGGAATTGAAGCCATTGCTAAAAAAGTATTTGGTGACGAAACAATTATTACTGAAGAAACCACTTCGGCAGACATTGAAAAATGGGACTCAATGAACCATGTGATTCTGATCGCAACCATCGAAAAGGAATTTGTGGTTACGTTTGATATCATGGAAATTATTGGGATCGGCAAATTCGGTGATTTTGTTGACCTGATTGAAAAAAAACAAGATCAATGCAAATAGCAGAAATTAAGGTTGCCGATCTACCAGATTTTGTAAAGAGTGAACTCTGGCATCAACTCACAACAAAACCGCTGACAGTATTGAGGGCGATCTCGCAATTTCACAATCCACGGGCCAATCCAAACGATATCGCACTCATTTTTGCCCACGAAAACAATGAATTGATTGGGCTGGCAGGACTTCTGCCCGAATTTATTAATGGTCATCCAGAGAAAAAGGCAAGTTCAAATACCTGCTGGTGGGTTCATCCTGAAAAAGGCAAACAGCTTGCATTTCCGCTATTCATGAAAGCCTTTGCAGTGTGCGGCCAACGAATGTTTATGACCGATTGTACTCCACATACCATCAGCATTCTAAAAGAAACAAATTGGTTCGAAATCCCCGATATAACTCCCGGAATCCGTGGATTTCTGAAATTTAACCTGCATGAATTAATTCCGGCGAAATTACCATCAACCCGAAAATTAAAACCATTGCTGAAATTGGCAGACCAAACGTTCAATTTCCTTATTGTTCCGTACAAAAAATTGCTTTGGTCAAGAGTAATG
>JAUYTA010000219.1 GCA_030695265.1 Bacteroidota bacterium | reverse complement strand
AATTACTGGGATGAATTTGTGCCGGCATTGGAAGATTTGGACCTTAAGGGAAAAACGATCGCAATCTATGGTTTGGGTAACCAGGCTGAGTATCCTGAAAACTTCGGAGATGCCGTTGGAATAATGGTCAATTTGGTAAAGGAAAGAGGAGCGAAGGTGATTGGTTCAACTACTACCGAAGGATATACCTACGAATCCTCAAAGGCTGAATTGGACGGTAAATTTGTTGGGCTAATTCTTGATCAGGAAACACAGCCAAGGCTTTCAAAAGAACGAATTACCAATTGGGTGACTGATCTTAAAACTCAATTCAAGTAGAGTATACAATATGAAGAAGAAAAAAGTAATAGCGATAGTAGCCCATGATAACCGCAAAAAAGACATGATGGAATGGGTTGCCTGGAATTGGAAAGAATTGAGTCCGCATAGTTTGATTTGTACGGGTACCACCGGTAAATTGGTTAATGCAGTTTTAATTGAAAAATGTCGTGAAAATGATGTTATTCCTCCTAATGTAGAACGACTTAAATCAGGTCCGCTTGGAGGCGACCAACAGTTGGGCGCTTTGATTTGTGAGGGAAAAGTGGATGTGTTGATTTTCTTTTGGGATCCGATGCAGCCACAGCCACACGATGTAGATGTAAAAGCTTTGCTTCGTATTTCAACTTTATACAATATTCCTACTGCAACGAACCGCTCAACAGCCGATTTTTTAATTTCTTCTAAACTGTTTCATCACGAATATGAACCCATTTTAAAAGATTATAGCGGTTACATTAAACGGGATGTAGATTTTGATGTATAATTTTACAACAGTCAAATCGTATAGTTGTCAAATGTAAACATATTTAATGTATTGAATTCGAGACAGATATTTCAATTATAGACACTCTTTGTATTACAAATGTAAATAGCTTGAAACACCTTAATTTCAATAATAATTAACTAACTAACCGTGGGTGTTTAACCCACGGAACATCAGACACGAAGTGGTATCAAAGTTACCCATACAAAACGTAATAGAACTTTTTTTTTGTGATTTGGATAATGGTGGTTGCAAAAATATACAAATCACGAGAATCGTATATTTTCCTGTGATTTGTGAGTTGCTACAAAATATGACGCTGTCGATTGACTTTGCTATGGATAGAACTTGGTTGAAAATAGAATGGGTTAACGGAAATACGGGTTAAAAGAAATTAAGTATATTTGTCTTAGAATTAATATTATGTTATTTTTGTACGGCAAAAAAGGAGGAGCAAATGCTCCTCCTTAAAATTCTATATTTTTACATGTTCTTCATTTTCTCTATTATCTCTGCATGTTTATCCAGCATTTTTAAACGGTAGTACAAGGTTTTCAATGACTCCATTGTAAATTTATCAGTTGGATTAACTTCATGGGCTTTTTCCATATAAGGAATAGCTTTTTTGAACTCTATATCAGCTTTCTCTTTTTCTTCTTCATACTTTTCAGGCTGATTACTTGGAACAGCATTGGCAACATCAATTTGCTTTACACCTTTGTTGTAATAAACTGCTCCAAGATTATAGTATGCATCAAAATAATCGTCTTTGTACTCAATAGCTTTAAGGTAACTTGTGGTAGCCTCCTCTGGCTTCTGCAGTTTATCGAATAAGGTTCCTCTTGCAAAATAGTAAGATGAATTCTTGGGATCTTGTTCAATTGCAATATCCAAATATTTCAAAGCGTCATCTACTCTGTTCGAATTCAAATAGATATTGATAACTTCAACGAGAATAGTTCCGTTGTCAGGGTATTCTTTTAATCCTTCTTTTAATACGCCTAATGCACCAACGGTATCTTGCTTTTGCATGTAACTTGATGAAATCAGTTGATAGGTGCGCGCTCCACTATATTTATATTTTGCTGCTTCTCTGTAGTATTTTATCGCTTTGTCATAATTCTGAGCATTGTATGCTGCAAGTCCGGCGTTGAAAATAATAACTGTGTCAACAGAATTCGGATCGTCAGCTTTAAATACAGGAGTTTCTTCAATTCCAATAATTTGCTCAAATGATCTAAGCGCTTTGTTGTAATCTTCTTCGTTAAAAGCAGCAACTGCCTGATTAGTAAGATCTCCAATCAATAAAGTAAGTTTGATCTTAATACTTTTGGAAAACTTGTCCTTGTCATCAAGTGCAAGTGCTTTTAAGTAAGAGTCATAGGCAACAGTCAGTGGATCGTTACTTAGCTTTTTGTAATTTTCATCTTTTGACTGAAATACAGCCTGATAAATTTCTCCCCGAACCTCCCAGGTTCTTGGCCAGGTAACAGAACTTTCTGTTTTAGGATTGCTTGTGTCAATGGCTTCTTCAATTGTTGAAACCGCCTTGTCGAGCTTACCGGTTTCTTTAAAGCTAGAAGCACTGGTTACTTTGCCTTTTTGAGCGAATACGCCTGTTACGGCAAAAAGTAAAACAAATAAAATTGTCGTTCTTTTCATTGTAAAGAGTGATTTATAATTTTGATACATAATTAATTTTAACTTATTTATTCGGTTGATTCCGGACTAACTGGTTGATCATTGATAATTCCTTCCGGCAATTCAGTCAAATCATCAGGACCTTCGGAAGTTGGTACAATCTCAATCAATTCATCAGGATCTTCGGATGCTGGGACAATTGCTACTGAAGCAATTTTATCTCCATCCTTCAAATTAATCAGCCTGACCCCCTGAGCTGCACGACCA
>JAUYTA010000215.1 GCA_030695265.1 Bacteroidota bacterium | reverse complement strand
TGTATCGCTGATTATATAATTACCCTGAGCAACTATGCTTAAAACCTTGTAAGTTCCCTTTAACCTGAATGGTACCATGATTTTATGGGGTGTGCCAAATTCATCGACTTCACCCAGCCATGTTCCGGCAGTAACTTCGGTGCCAGGCACTACCAGTGGCTCGAATGCCCACTCTTTATCAGTATCCAGCGGATAAGTTCTTGCCCCACGTTCCAGGAAAATACCTGACATTTTATTGAGGTCGTTCTGTAGTCCGTCGAAATTTTTGGTCAACATTCCGGGGCCGAGGTAAACTTCCAGCATCTGCCCTGTGAAAAGAACTTCCATTCCAGCCTTAAACCCTCGTGTAGATTCAAAAACCTGTGTGTAAGCTTTGTCACCGCTAATCCTGATTACTTCACCCATAATGTGCTTGCCATCGTGTACAAAATAGCAGATCTCATTTTGACTCAACGGACCGAAAGCTTTTACAATTACCATGTTCGAAACAATGGCTGTAATTTCACCCTTGCATGTGTATTTACCCTGCTCCATATCTATATTTGATTATTTTCTGTTTCTAAAGTGGACTATCTGTGAAATGCCCCTTAACTTTGTCATCAATAATGCGACTTACATCCAACTGTATATCAGGCTTTAATATAACCCGCCACCGTTCAATAATTAAAAGTTTAAGTGTGTAACCCAGAACTACTTCTATGGAAAAATAATTGAAGAGGTTCAGCCTGTCGATTTCGTCCCAGGTCAAACGGTCAATGGCTTTTTCGCGTTCCAGTAAATCCGGATTTTCCAGGATTTTATCCAGTGCAGCAGCGAGCGGCCAATCAACCTGAACTTCTTTGTGATCGGTATTGAACTCCAGAAGCAGGCGGGCGAATTTGTTGCCTGGCATTATCTGCATCTTCTTTTGTGGTATATCTTCCTTAAATGTTTTTGAAGTAGTATAATTTCGGATATTCATGTCGAAATTGGCCCAACTATTAATAAAAGGATTGCCCTTTCCGGCCAAAAAACGATAATATCCTTCCGACAGTAATTTTTCCCATTGATACGATGGTAAAATTTCATTGTCTTTCCTGAACCTTAAAACAAACTCCTGTAAATAGGCTGGCAATAATATAAAATTATCGTTTTCTGGAAACGACCATTCAAAAGAATATGGCAAAGTGGGAATATCGGCAACAGTTTCACCATTCAGATACCGTAAAAGAGATTTATGTCCCTGCGCCAGAACCAAGCTGTTTACCCAGTCCAGATGAACCGGATCAAGCGATGACCGTGCGTCTTCGAGAAATTGCGCCAAACCGTATGATCCCTCAAAAGAATCAAAAGACAGTTCAGGCAAGCCCGATATTAAGCAATGATACTCAGTCATTATTTTGAGTTGTTAAAAAGAAAATCACTGATTTTGGGTTTCATAAAAGTTCTCAGGAAGTTGGTCAGGTCTTCATCGGTAAACGAAACCTGGTAACCTTCTTTATCAGCAATTATTTTGAACCCGTTTTTTACGGATGGATCTACCTGCAATGTGGGTGATTTTTGTAAAATTCGGGCGACATCTGATTGTATTATATTCTCAAATTCTTTCAGTTGCTTTTCGGGTACAACCAGGGTCAAATCGGGCATCGCGCCCTTTTGCATTTCCCATTTCTGAACTGTTTCGAGCAATAAGGATTTCACAAAGCTCCGGTCATCGAACAAATCAGTTGCCACTTGTTTAGAGTACCCGGCAACAATACACGTAGCAATTTTCTGTTTTGCAACTTCTAAAGTCTCGCTGGCTATTGATTGCAGTTCAGACTGAAAGCTGCCAAAAATTGCTTCCGATTCCTTTTTGGCGTCTGAAATCATTTTATTCGACTTCAGGATAGCGTCATCTTCAATCCTTTTTGCCTTCTCTTTTGCTGCTGACAATATACCTTCAGCTTCTTTGTGTACTTTCTCAATGCCCTCATTATAAATCTTTTCGGTCAACTCTAAAATTTTGGATGTCATATTATTTATGTTTAGTTTTTCAATTATTTATATCATGCCAGATTCAAACTGTTCTAAAAACAACCCTAAATCAGGAAGAGCATTTGCTACAAATCTAATCTTCAAGTCAACTATTGCCAACAGGAAAATCCCTGTATTCGTAGAGGGAAAACCCTACATCGGTGAAAGTAATCTTTTTTGTTCTATTCACAAATGCAATAAAAACGCTGCCTGCCCTTGCAAATTATCATTTTCCCATCATCTTACTGACCTGTCGTATATTCCCATTTTCCCTGTTATACAACAATTCTTCATTTTAAGTAGTTTGACCAATTGTTTACACCACATTAATTACTAAGTTAGTGAACATTAAATTTAAATACCGCGTACAACATAACAGTTTGTTTTACTGAATTTTAAATTTCACAAATTGGTACGACAAGTTACAAATTAACGAGGATATTGATGTTTTGATTGATCCAAAACGCTAAAACTAACAGTTATGCAAGTTGATTTATCAAGAATTAAAATCAGGGAAATAGGTTCCAAAGAAGTTGAACTTATGACTACCCACCGGATGGCCTATCTTGCTGAAATGCAGGGAGAACGAAACGAAGAATTTCAGCAAAAACTGAAATTCGAACTCTTTCAGTATTTTTCTGAAGCCCTTGCGGAAGATCGTTTATTTGCATTTATGGCCGAACAGGATGAAGTTGCACTGAGCTTTGGAGCGATGGTATTGAAAAAAATACCCGGCGATTTCAACCAAACATCGTATCTTGAAGGCGATATTCTGAATATGTACACCGTACCTTTTGCCCGCAGAAAAGGTATTTCGGGTATGATTCTGCAGGAACTTTTAAACGAAGCCCACAACAGGGGAATTAGCAAAGTATCGTTACACACTTCGAAAGAAGGTGAAAAGCTATACCGGAAATTGGGTTTTACAGAACCGATTTATCCGGTTTTAGAACTTCGGTTATAAAATTTAAAGCTACTGATTTTCAATTATTACCTACAAATTAGTGAATTGAAAAAATTGTAAATTGTAAATTGTGAAATTGTAAATATTCTTAACCTGAAACTTTTAACTTATTATGAACGAACCACAATTATGCATAGGCATCATGTATCAGCCGGAAATCATTTTCAGGCTGAACGAAAGATATTTATTGGCTCCCAACGGTGTTCCGTTTGAAAAGCTGCACAAGGTGAACTACCGCGATGGAAAAATCTGGCTCGACGATGAAATGACTGATGAAGAGGAACTACTTTTCGAGCCAGTCAGGTACCGTGAAGCATCCTTCGAATTGAATGATGTAACCATTGGCATAAAATTCCATTGGGAACGGAAAGAAGATCAAATCTTTAAAGGATCGCTGAAAATCATCATTGAGAATGAAAAACTGACCGCGATAAATATTTTGCCTTTGGAGGATTATTTAGTCAGTGTAATTTCTTCTGAAATGAGTGCAACCAGCAGCCCCGAATTATTGAAAGCACACGCCATCACTTCGCGCTCGTGGCTACTGGCTCAAACGATAAAAAGCAATGATTTGCAACATTCAGGAAAATTCTATCAATCTATTTCAGAAACTCCGGAAGAATACCTCCGTTGGTTCGACCGTGAAGACCACCTTAATTTCGATGTTTGCGGTGACGATCATTGTCAGCGGTATCAGGGAATTACCCGCCAATCGACCAAATTGGTTGAACAAGCCGTTGAAGAAACCCGCGGTATGTTGCTGATGGACGGTGAAAATGTATGCGATGCCCGTTTTTCGAAAAGCTGCGGCGGAATTTCAGAGACTTTCGAAAATGTTTGGGAACCTGAAGTTCATCCCTACTTACAATCAATTGTCGATAATCCGGAAACTCCTGAAAGTTTTGACACCGATCTGACCAACGAAGAAGCTGCTGAAAAATGGATACGCAATGCTCCGCCGGCATTCTGCAATACGCGCGACAAAGAGGTCCTTTCGCAGGTTTTGAACGATTACGATCAGGAAACCAAAGATTTTTACCGATGGAGCCTGACCTATCAGCAGGCAGATTTGGCTGAATTGATTGCCCAAAAATCAGGTAGAGATTTTGGGGCAATTCTCGATCTGATTCCGGTGGAACGCGGGAAATCGGGTCGTCTGAAAAAACTAAAAATTGTGGGAACCAAACTCACGCTGACGATTGGCAAAGAATTGGAAATCCGTAAAACTCTTTCCGAATCGCATTTATACAGTTCCGCATTTGTAGTAGATAGACTAAATATTACCGACGGTATTCCCGGCGAATTTGTGCTTACCGGCGCCGGTTGGGGACACGGTGTTGGCCTTTGCCAGATCGGCGCCGCCATGATGGGCGCCAAAGGATATAAATACGATGAAATTTTGCTGCATTATTTTAAAGGGGCAACAATCTCGAAAGAATATTAGTTGGTCATTGATTGTCACTCGCTTCGCGTCATTATTTGTCATTCGCTTCGCGTCGCAAACAATCACTGACTACAAATGACTACTGAATGACTATAAATGACAACTTAATGACAAAGAAAACCACCAATGACCGATAACAAAAATCCCTCCACTCCGAAACAACGCAACCCATGGGCATGGGTGCCAACCCTCTATTTTGCTGAAGGAATTCCTTACGTGGTAGCCATGACTATTTCTGTCATCATGTTTAAACGACTGGGAATTTCGAACGCAGACATCGCTTTTTACACAGGCTGGTTGTATTTGCCGTGGGTTATTAAACCGTTGTGGAGCCCGATTGTCGATCTGTTTAAAACAAAACGCTGGTGGATTGTCATTATGCAACTCCTCATCGGTGCCGGATTGGGAGGTATTGCGCTGGCCATTCCTTTGCCCGGTTTCTTTAAAATCACCCTGATATTTATGTGGCTGCTGGC
>JAUYTA010000213.1 GCA_030695265.1 Bacteroidota bacterium | reverse complement strand
AAGCTTCTGTCCGGTCGCCAGTCCAAACCATGCCGGGAAAATGCAACTGGGTATCCTTCACCGGCCGCTTTTCCCAGGCACTCTTCCGGAGGAAACCGCCTGCCGGGCTGTATGCCGTGAGGTGGATATTGAACATGAAAGCATCTGGATATCTTATTGTCCGATGGGCTTAGACGGCCCCGAACCACATCGCTTCGGACTGTTTAACTCCCATCACCGGTTGGCGTCTCCTGTTTCACCATGGGAGCGACTCAAAATCGGTGGTGGCACTCCGCCCATCCTTACAAAGCATGGCTGGCTGATAATTTACCACGGTGTGAATGAAGTGAAGGAGCCAGGTAGCGAGAAACTTCATCTGCGATACTCCGCAGGGGTAATGATACTCTCGAAGGAGCATCCGCGTGAAATCCTTTATCGTTCGGTGGTGCCGGTACTAACGCCGCAGATGCCTGAAGAACGTAACGGAATCGTTCCCAATGTCGTGTTCCCCAACGGTATCGACCGGCGCGATGATCTTGGCTTACCCGACCGCTACGATGTCTATTATGGAATGGCCGATAACCGGATTGGTGTCGCACGCCTTGATTTGCCTGATGTCTTACCAACAGAAGGAGTTGATGATCCGCCGGGAGCAAAAGTGTAATCCGCCGGGATGTTCAAGTCAAAGGGCAAGCGTATCGGAATATTTGGAAATGTGTGAATAATGTAACTCTTTCCAAAAGTTGTGTAACACTTTTCAGAACCGATGAACTCACCTTTGTTAATGAGATATTATTCACAAATTAAAAATGATGATTATGAAAACATTACTAAAAATTACACTTTTTATTGCTTTTGTTGCAGTTTTTGCTTCGTGCCAATCCAGTACCGATGTAAAACAAATTCTTTCAAATCAGGATACAAAAAGTGCAATTATGGACTCAATTGCCAATGATAGTAATCTGTCAATAGAAATGATAGAAGCTATGATGAACAATGAAAATAGTAAAATCATGATGAAGGGAAATGAAAAGATGACCATGATGATGATGGAAGACCATGCATCAATGATGAAAATGATGAAAGATAATCCTGCTATGATGCAAGGTATGATGACCGAAATGATGGAAACATGTAAGGGTGACTCAGCTATGATGTCCTTAATGTGTAACACTTTTTTGGAAAATCCGGAAATGACGGACATGATGCATAAAAAGATGGACGGAAAGATGGACATGAAGGGGATGAAACATTAAAAATTGAAATCATGAAGTATTACATCAGCAAAAAAATAAATACGGATTTCGATCAGGCAATTCTACTTGTAACCGAATCGTTAAAAAAAGAAGGCTTCGGAGTACTTACCGAAATTAATATTCAGGACAAACTAAAAGAAAAACTGAATGTTGATTTCAGAAAATACAAAATTCTGGGGGCCTGCAATCCGGCTTATGCCTACAAAGCATTGCAAATGGAAGACAAGGTTGGAACCATGCTACCTTGCAGTGTTATCGTTCAGGAATTGGGAAACAATGAAATTGAAGTAGCTGCAGTCGATCCGATTGCCTCAATGATGGCCATTGAAAACCCAGCTCTTGCTGAAATTGCCGGAGAAATAAAAGGAAAACTCGAACGGGCTATTGCATCATTGTAACAAGAATTTATAAAGATCTAATTCATTAATTCAAGGAGGTATATTATGATGGATGGAATGAACAATGGCTGGGGAATGGGATATGGTTATGGCTGGATTATCGGCCTTGTCGTTCTTGTTGTTGTTTTAGCGCTGATTGCCAGTGCTATGAGTCGGAAAAAATCAAGTAAGCAAAAATATAATTCACCACATGATATTTTAAAGATATGGTATGCCAAGGGTGAAATCAGCAAGGATGAGTATGATGAAAGAAAGAACCATATTTCATTCGAAAATAACGGTATTAACTAATTGACTATTAAGCGTTCTCATGGAACTCACACGCCAGTAGATTTCCACTTCGAACTATATTTTCATTCTCTTTTTGCGCCGCCTCCTTTAAAATATCTCCAGCGGCATGTTCGTTTCATGAGAAAATATCGTTGTTAATAAATTGATTATCTGTCAGTTTCAACCACGGGGTATGATCTGCCAGTTAAAATATTCAACTGGTCTGATGATTTAAAATTATCGGATATGTTTGTTTAAATACTGACCATGAATAGGAAAACTTTAAGGTGCCGGATAGTGTTTAAAAGATACTTCCGGAGTGTAGCTTATACCGGTAGTAAGAATAATCGTCCTGGCAGAATCCGTCGATGATACTCAGCGGGTGACTCTAAGTCACCCGCTGAGTAAAAACAGACAAAATTTTTTCGTTAAAATCGCACAAATTTATTCACCATTTAAAACTTAAAACCATGAAGTATTACATCAGTAAAAAAATAGACGCCACTTTTGAACAGGCTCTTGACGAAGTAAAAGAATCGCTTGGAATAGAAGGCTTTGGAGTGTTATCCGAAATTAATATCCACGAAAAACTGAAAGAAAAACTGGATGTCGATTTTAGAAGATATACCATCCTGGGTGCATGCAATCCGGCTTATGCCTACAAAGCGCTGCAAAAAGAAGATAAAATCGGGACAATGCTCCCGTGCAACATCGTTGTTCAGGAATTGGGCAAAAATGAAATTGAAGTGTCAGCCATTGATCCAATTGCTTCAATGATGGCCATTGAAAACCCGAAGCTTGCCAAAATTGCAGGAGAGATTAAAGTAAAACTCGAACGGGTTATTGCATCATTGCATTCCGGAGTTGAATCGTTCGGCTTGGTTTAATTTCAGCAATTTAATTATTTGCCCCATCAGTAATTGAATGAAATTTCAACAAAAAACTGAAATGGAATTTTCGGAAGAAAAACTCTATAAAAAGGCTTATCTGCTCAGTTTGTTTACCGTTTTTTACAACCTTGTGGAAGGCCTTGTCTCTATGTTTTTGGGTTACGAAGACGAAACGCTTGCCTTGTTTGGGTTTGGTGTTGACAGTTTTATCGAAGTAATGTCGGGCATTGGCATTGCCATTATGATACAGCGAATCAGGCAAAATCCGGCAAGTCAGAAAAGTGAGTTTGAAATGAAGGCTTTAAAAATAACAGGGACAGCGTTTTACCTGCTTTCTGCGGGTCTGTTGGTGGGTATTGTATTATCACTCGTCAACAATCACAAACCTGAAACAACCTTTTGGGGCGTAATCATTTCACTGATATCGATTGCCGTAATGGTTTGGTTGATGAATGCGAAAAAAACGACTGGGGAAAAATTGCATTCCGATCCCATTATTTCAGATGCCAATTGCACGAAGGTTTGCGTGTATATGTCGGTTGTATTGCTGGTTTCAAGCCTGATTTATGAATTAACCGGTTTTGCCTATGCCGATGTTATTGGAGCAGCTGGCTTGATTTACTTCTCAGTTTCGGAAGGAAAAGAGGCCTTTGAAAAAGCGAAGGGGAAAAACTGTGACTGTTGTGAACACGATGCCGCCTCAAAAAATGTGGGATTCATGTAAGTTATTTTCAAAATTGTGTAAAGCTTTTTGTGGGCAGGGTAATCACCTTTATCGTCTTTGAAATTGAATCTTTCACCTTAAAACAGAAAACATGAAAGCAAGTGATTTTAATCAGAACGAACGCGAAGGCAATACCATCAACGACCAAATGGATTCCTTCCATGTGGATACCGGAAACAATCATCCGGAAAATAGTTTTCAAGTTGAAAACAGTTATCAATGCAAAATAAAATGCGAGGGCAACAAAGTGTATCACAAGCCCGGGTACTGCCCGGACTGCAATATGAAACTTGTCTCGGTGGATAAAGATCACAACTACAAAAGAGGTTTATCATGATGGACGGAATGAATAATAGCTGGGGAATGGAAAATGGATTGGGCTGGGGATTAATTATCGCTATTGCGATCCTTGTGATCGTTATCGGGATTTATATGAAGCTTAGAAAAAGGTAAAATACTGATGCCGGAAATTTAAATAATATCGTAGTAATTGGCTAATCTCATCAACTATGAATTTCTACATCAAAAATATGGTTTGCAACCGCTGTATCATGGCGGTGCAGCAGATATTCGAAAGTTTGGGATATCCGCCAATCCGAATTTCGCTGGGCAATGTGGAAACCGCAAACCCAATGATGGACGAAGATCTGGAAAAACTCAGGGGAGCGCTTGTGAGTTATGGTTTCGAGTTGATTGACGATACCAAAAGCCGGATAATTGAAAAAATCAAAAATACCGTTGTTCAATCCATTCATCATAGCAACGAAGACCTGAAAATAAACTACAGCGAATACATCGAATCCCACCTGAACCGGGATTACGCTTATTTAAGCGGGCTTTTTTCAGAAATAGAAGGTACGACCATTGAAAAATATATCATCCTCCAGAAAATAGAACGGGTGAAAGAATTGCTGGTGTACGAC
>JAUYTA010000211.1 GCA_030695265.1 Bacteroidota bacterium | reverse complement strand
CAGTAGATTTTCAAATGGGCTTTGGGTGTGCTTTTCCTGCTGTAGATATTTTGCCCAGCTATAGAGTGCATCATAAATCAGCATCCCTTTTACCAGCAGTTGGTGGTCGTCGGTAATGTTATAAGAAAGCCCGGCAGATATTGCCCATAACCCACTGGCTTGATTGGCAATATCATGTCTGTCTGTGTCAGCGCCACGTACAATTACAGCAAGTGTTTGAACAGCAGGGTCTGTAATTTTATACTTCTCAATGAAGTAGTCAAAAGTGCAATGGTCGCCATAATGTGTATGTTCTACATCAGGCACATCAAATGGAATAGCATTTAGCTCTTGTGCTTTCGATATTACTTTATCAAAGGGTACATAAATTATTTCTGCCTCCTTGTCTATGAAACGTTTAATTAGCCAGGGACAGGCAATTCGATCAATTTTTGGTCGTTCACGGGTTATCCATTTCATGTTTTAAATTATTGGCATGAAAAAAAATAGGCTTGTCAAAGTTACAAAATTGCATATCTCAACAAGCCCAACAATTAATTATCCACCACTCGTACTATTTTAGGTAAACCATTTTCATCGATTCAGATTAAAAGAAGACAAGCGGTATGGTTCTTTTTAAAACGTAACCGTCTTATCGGCCCAAACCACCAACTCCACACAATCGACCATGGTTGAAATGGGGCAGGCTTCGGTGCTGTCCAGTTGCCGCGATTTCAGGCAAGTGCCACAGGCCAGAATTTCTCCGCCAATTTCAATGAATTTCTTCAATTGCTCGTCAACATTGTACTTTTCGTGGGTCAAGCCTTCGCATTCAACGGCCTCACCCATTAAGAACAGTTTTACTTCATGTCCGGTTTTTTTTGCTGTCACAGCAAAACGGAAAGCATTCCATGCTTTTTCTAACTCTTTGGTCTCCAAAATAATTCCAATTTTCATAGTTGTTAATTTTTAAACCACATAGGCACATAGTTCACATAGAATAATAATAACTATGAGGCCTATGTGCCTTTGTGGTTATTTTTTTTGTTTATTGTTAAAATGTTATTACGATTTTGTTTTTGCGGATAAGTTCGTACAGATCGGCTAAAGAAGAGTATTTACAAACCTCCGGCTCATCGTTTTTGCGGCTTTGCAGGCAAGTTCCACAGCCCAGAATAACCCCGCCGTTCTCCAAAAACTTGTCGGCTTGCTCTTCCATGTCCTTATCTGTTTTTACCATACTATCCAGTTCGACACCTTTCCCAAGCAAAAATATACTTACTGTATCTCCTTGATTTTTAGAGTAGTTTGCCAAACGCAAAGCATTCCAAACTGTTTCGGTGTCGTTCGAATAAATAACCATTCCAATAGTGGTAGGTTGCTCTTTTGGCTCTTTGGACGATTTTGCATAAATACTACTGGTAAATACTACTGTCAGGATTGCCAGAAAGACAAATTGTTTCTTCATAGATTGTTGATTAAAATTATTATGTGAGTTTTTTTATAGCATTGACAAGCACTTCGATAGTAAAATCAATTTCTTCCTTCGTCGTATGTTTTCCGGTTGAAATTCGGACAGTTGCCGCCGCTGTCCTGAAATCAAGGTTCATTGCCTGAAGGACAGAGGAAATGGTCGTTTCTCCTGAATGGCAGGCCGAACCTGTAGAAATCAAAACTTCGCTGCTAATGAAAGAAGCCAGCGTGTGTGCGCTGACATTTTCGAAAGCCACACTCAGCGTATTGGGCAGGCAATTTTCAAGATTGACATTTACATGAACTTTATTGCCGAGTTGAGAAACGAGGCCATCGAGCAGCCTGTCGCATGAAGCCAACATGTTGTGCTGATTCTGTTTGAAATCGCGCAATGCCACTTCACAGGCTTTCCCAAGACCGACGGTATGAATGACATTTTCTGTTCCGGGGCGAATGCCTTTTTCCTGTCCGGCGCCGTGCATCAGATTTTCGATCCGTGTTCCCTTTCGGATATACAACGCGCCGATACCTTTGGGCGCATACAATTTATGACCGGCGATGGTCAGCAGATCAACGCCCAGTTTATCGACATCCGTTTCAATCTTCCCGACTGACTGGGACGCGTCGGTATGAAAAACAATATTGTTTTCCCGGGCAATTGCCCCGATTTCCTGAATTGGCTGAATGGTTCCAACTTCGTTGTTGGCGTGCATAATGGTAATCAGCACCGTATCTTTTCGGATCGCGTTCTCAACATATTTAGGATCAACCCTTCCATACTGATCGACCTGAAGCCAGGTGATATCATAACCTTGTGAACTCAGGTATTTGCAAACCTCAGTTACTGCGGGGTGTTCGATGGCTGAAGTAATAATATGCCGACCTTTATCACTGTTTGCCCATGCAATTCCTTTAATGGCCAGGTTGTTCGATTCGGTGGCGCAACTGGTAAAATAGATTTCTTCCGCTTGGCAGTTGATCAATTCGGCAACCTGCGCCCGTGCTTTTTCAACGGCTTCTTTATTGCTTCGTCCAATAGAATATGAGCTGGAAGGATTGCCGTAGAAAGATTCAATATACGGGGTCATTTCTTTCGCGACCTCCGGATCAACCGGGGTGGTGGCGTTATAGTCGAGATAAATTGGTTTTTCCATGATTAAAGTTTAACGGGAATGCCGATTAACTTTCCACCTGCCTGGAGCAGATTTTTGTAGAATGTTTTTTTAAAGCCAATCGGACTTAACCACCATTTTTCAAAAAGCACTTTCCCGATGTGCCATTTTCTGCCAATCTGTTTTAAATGAACCTGTGGATGCGGTTCACCGAAAAAATCGCCATAAGCAAATCCTGCCAAATCCTCACCGGCTTCGAGCATACAGTAACCGTCGGCACAAAATTTTTCATCCGCTTTTTCACCTTGAATTTTCCTGACAATGTTTTTTGCCACGACATCCGCCTGCAAATGGGCAAAAACCCCGGCTTTGGGCAGCATCATTGGCTTATCGGGAAACCACCTGCCGGGCAATGGTATGGAAGCAATATCCCCGATAGCAAAAATGTTTTCATACTTTGTTTGAAGCGATGCGGGATTTACATCAACCCAGCCGTTTGCATTTGCCAAATCTGATGTGCGAATAACCTCGGGAGCCTGGTGAGGCGGTATAACAATAAGCAAATCATATTCATATGTGTCTTTCCCATTGAAAAACAGTTGTTTTGATCTGGTGTCAACCGAATTAAGCTGCATCAACGGATGGAAGCGAATCCCTTTCTTATCCAGTATGCTTTTGACTGCATTCCCAAGTTCAGGTCCGGCAACGGGCAACGGTTGTGTTTCAGGTGTAAAAAGGCTGATTTCAACTTTCTCCTGAAGTCCTTTTGACCTGAGGAAATCTTCAATAAGCATTGCACCTTCATGTGGCGCACCGGGGCATTTATAGGGCATAGATGCAATTACCAGTGCAACTTTTCCACCTGAAAAGTTTTTCAACGTTTCATGTAATTTGTCAGCGCCTTCCAAAGTATAGTAGGTGTGAATACTTTCGTCCCATCCCTGAATTTTTTCAGGAGCTAAATCGGCGCCAAGCGCTATCACAAGAAAATCATAACGATATTCCTTTTCTCCTGCTATTACTTTCCACTCAGCCGGAACTATTTCACTAACAATGTCATTTACAACTTCAACACTCTTTTTCAGGAGCGATTTGAGTGGTACGCTTATTTGTTTTTTCGTGCGGTCGCCGTTCATCAGCCATAAATACGAAGGAACAAACGAGTGTTCCATATTCTTTTCAATCAGGATAATTTTGTGCTCGCCGCCTAAGCGGTTGCTGAGTTCATTGGCGGTCACAATTCCGCCAATACCGCCTCCAAGAATTACAATTGTTTTCATAATCTGTTTGTTTTTAAACCACATAGGCACATAGGAATCATAGTTATTATTTTTCTATGTGAACTATGTGCCTATGTGGTAATTTTTCATGTGTTTGATTGGATTCTAATTGTTTCATTTTCCATTCAGGATATCCTTCGTCTAGTCTGCGGACGTTATATCCCTGTTCTTTCAGGAGTTTCACTGCTTCGTCGGCCAGCACGCAAAACGGCCCGCGGCA
>JAUYTA010000208.1 GCA_030695265.1 Bacteroidota bacterium | reverse complement strand
TAAAAACCCACAACCGGGCTGAAATGTTTACATTCAAACGTTGGGGAAGAAAAGCTTATTCATTGTTCAGTGTATTAAAACAACCAGTACGCATTGGTGTACTAATGGTTGCATATACCTCATTATCTGAACCTGAATTGCTTTTTGCCCAAACCGACAGTTTGAAGGTAAGCATGGAATACAATCTTGACGAGGTCGAGGTTAGCGCCCAAAGAGCACCTGTTACTTTCTCGCAGGTGGCGCGGATCGTATCCGTAATGGAGAAAAATGAAATTGAGGCGGCACCCGTCCAAAGTCTTCAGGAACTGCTTGAATATGCGCTGAGTGTAGATGTCCGGCAACGCGGTGTTCATGGGGTTCAGGCCGATATATCGGTCAGGGGCGGCTCCTTCGATCAAACCCTAATTCTTCTCAACGGAATCAACATTTCCGATCCTCAAACCGGACATCATTCCCTCAATCTCCCCGTCAGCTTTAAAAACATTCAACGCATCGAAATTCTGGAAGGCCCCGCCGCCAGGGTATTCGGGCCAAATGCTTTTTCAGGAGCAATTAACATTATTACCAGTTCTGAAGGACCTTCAGGTGTAAAACTCGACATTTCAGGCGGGCAACACAAACTGGCCGACGTAAATGTTTCAGGAAACATCCAAAGTGGAAACTGGAGCCAGTTTATTGCTATCAACCGGATGTCGTCAGACGGTTATATCGACAATACCGATTTTGAAATCTGGAATGCATTTTACCAGACAAAACTGAATACAAAACCCGGAACACTTGATTTTCAGATTGGAAGAACAAACAAAGCATTTGGGGCAAACAGTTTCTATACCGCCACTTATCCAAATCAGTTTGAAGAGACCAAAACTACTTTTGCTTCCCTGAAATTCGAAACAGGTACAAAAATTCATTTAACTCCTTCGGTTTACTGGCGGCGCCACCAAGACAGGTTTGAACTTTTCAGGAGCGAACCTGCCAGCTGGTATGCAGGTCATAATTATCATTTAACAGATGTTTTCGGAAGTAACCTTAATGCATGGTTTGCATCTGCTTTTGGTAAAACCGCTTTTGGCGCTGAAATAAGGACAGAAAATGTTTGGAGCAACGTTTTGGGTAAAGCGATCGCCACACCAATTGAAGTTCCGGGCGAATCAGGCAAGTTTTTCACAAAAGCATATTCACGCACAACCATTTCCTATTTTGCTGAACATTCGGTTTATCTCAAAAAACTATCAATTTCGGCCGGGGCTATGGCCAACTGGATTTCTGACCTGGGATTCGGATGGAATATTTATCCCGGATTGGATGCCTCCTATGCTATTTCAAATCATTTTAAACTATACGGATCAGCGAATTCCAGCCTCCGGATGCCCACATTCACCGATTTGTTTTACAATGGCCCGACAAATATTGGAAATCCAGATCTGAAACCTGAAAAGTCAGTTACTTATGAAGGTGGGCTGAAACTTACCTTCAAAGGATTTTCTGGACATGCCGGAGCTTATCACCGTCGGGGTAAGAACCTGATTGACTGGGTACGCGAGACCGATACC
>JAUYTA010000186.1 GCA_030695265.1 Bacteroidota bacterium | reverse complement strand
AATTAGTATCGGAAACCGCTTATTTTGGCGTTAACCTGGCTGGCGGAGAATTTGGTAAGATTCCTGGTATTTATGGAAAAGATTATACATATCCTACCGCCGGAGAATTAGATTACTATAGCTCTAAAGGCCTGAGATTATTCAGGCTGCCTTTTAAATGGGAGCGTTTACAACCTGTTCTAAACGGTGAATTAGATTCTACCGAGGTATCCCGCCTTATGTATGTAGTGGCTGAAGCTGATAAACGGGATATGGTTGTCTTATTAGACTGCCACAATTATGGAAGAAGAAATATAGGGGGCACGAATTACATTATCGGCTCACCTCAAGTATCAGTGCAATCGTTCGCTAATTTCTGGACCCGCATGGCTGGTGTGTTTAAAACTAAAAATGCTAAAAAAAGTAATATTTGGGGCTATGATATCATGAATGAGCCTCACGATATGTTAGCCTCAGTTAAATGGTTTGATATTGCCCAGGAGGCCATTGCCGGAATTAGAAGTATTGATTTAAATACCAATATTATAGTTAGCGGCGATGGCTGGAGTGGCGCCTGGGTGTTCGGGATACCTGGTTCAAAAAGCGACATATTAAAAAATTTAGTAGATCCTTCCAATAAACTAATACGCTTCCGGTACATATAAAAAATCCTACGATGGCGAAGCCGCCTACCCTAACAAAGGCGTTGATCGGGCAAAAGTCTTTGTAGAATGGTTGCAAGCAAACAATAAAAAGGGATTTGTTGGTGAATACGGTGTGCCTTCAAATGATCCACGATGGTTAGTGGTATTGGATAATTTCCTTAAATATTTACAAGATAACGGTGTTAACGGCACGGATTAGGATATGCCGATGCGTTTGCCGAGTGGGCAGCTTTCGTTTCAGGAACAAAATATCAGTTCTCGGAGAAACCGCTTCACCACCTGATTGATTATTACCTCGACGGAATTTGCAAACAAATGGTTTACGGAAAGTACGATGACCCCGGCACCAAAAACCGCGACATTACCCGCGCTGAAAGGCACCGTGCAATGGGAACAACCACTCCTGTAAGATTACTAAAAACCAGCGACTACCGGAAAAACGAACTGGAAGAAATCATTAAAATCCGCAAAGGAGAAGCCGCTCCTACCCTTTCGTTCGGAAAATTTTTCTGGCAAACCGAGCATTTTTCATTTCAACGCCCCACGTTTTATACTTCCGTCAGGATGCACTCCACGCGTAACGACAACATGGAAGTGCCCTACAACGGCGAAGGTTTGATGAACCACCACCGTGGCGATGGCACCAATTATATTACCAGAACAGGCGACGAATACACCAATATTGCCCCTGTTTACGACTGGCAGAAAATTCCGGGAACAACCATTCTTCAAAAACCGGAACTTCCTTCAGAAAATGAAATTCAGAAAACAGGCCTGACCGATTTTGTTGGCGCGGTTACCGATGGAAAATACGGGGCGGTTGCCTACGATTTCAAAAGCCCGCACGATCCTCTGTCTGCAAAAAAAGCATGGTTCTTTTTCGATGATGAATATGTATGTCTCGGAACAGAAATTAATTCAAGGGAAAAACTTCCTGTAGCCACAACGCTTAACCAATGCCTGCTGCAAAGCGATGTGTTGGTAATGAACGGCAACCAAAAATCGGCGATGCCAAAAGGCGAACGCCAGCTCGATCAGGTAAAATGGATTTTGCACGATGGCATCGGGTATGTTTTTCCTGAAGCACAAAAAGTAAACCTATCGAACCAGGCGCAAACCGGAAGCTGGTTTAAAATTAACCGCCAGTCAGATTCTCCGAAAGATGAAATCAGCAAAAATGTTTTCAAACTTTGGATCGATCACGGCCAGCAACCACGAAACGCCAGCTATCAATACATCGTTGTCCCCGGAACTACCGAAGCTGAAATGGACAAAGCCGGACAGCAAATCGCGATCCTTTCAAACACTCCCGAAATTCAGGCGGTAAAACATACCGGATTAAATATTTGTCAGGCAGTTTTCTATACTTCCGGCGAAATTCAGGTTGCCAACGGACTGAAGATCGGAATGGACAGTCCGGGAACAGTGATGGTAAAAATCGTGGGTTCATCGGTAAAACAAATCTCTGTGGCCGATCCTTCGCGCATACTGGGTAAAATCCATGTCAGTGTCACCGGAAGAATAATAGAAAACGGACACAATTTCAGGTCTTTCTGGAACCAGGAAAAGGAAGTGAGTAACATCGCCATTGATTTGCCTCAGGGGGTATATGCAGGGCAAAGCGTGACCATAGAATTGTAAATATCACATGAAAAAACACACAACAAAAAACACATAGGTACATAGGCTACATAGGGCACATAGGAAAAAAACTATGTTTTCTATGTGTCTATGTGTTTAATTTTTTATTGAGTTATAAAAACGATGAAAAAACTACTGATTTTGATCTTA
>JAUYTA010000182.1 GCA_030695265.1 Bacteroidota bacterium | reverse complement strand
GAAATCATTTTGATACGGTTTTTTATTAAAGAATAATTGAAGTTGTTGGCTATCACAACTTGTTCGCCAACATACTGATTGAGTAGGATCTGCTTGTACCACGAGGGTGCAGTTCCGTGCGAGATAACGGCCTGATCGGCCAGAAATTCATGATTTTCGCGAAGCGCCCGCCTGAACATCCAAAAGAAAGGATTAAACCACTGAAATACAGCAACAAATTCAAGAACAAGCACATCAAAAGTGTGTCCCTGACGAATGTGCTGTTTTTCGTGCTCGAGCATTTTCTCCCAGCCTTTGGTATTTTGCAGGTTGTTGCTTACGAAAATGCAATTCAGAAAAGAAAACGGACTCAACTCCTTGTCGAGAATGACCAATTTAATTCGCCCTTCAGGAACAACCCGGTTTTGCGCAATCAACCGTATAATCTGGTAAATACGAAGAAAAAATATTCCGGCGAAAAACACGACACCCAATAAATATGCATATCCCAGCACGCTGTAATTCAACACAAATTTCTCGGCGCCATGCGACAAAGCTGTTCCGTAAATGGTTACCGAACTCAGCAAATTGATGTACGGAGTTACGGTAATTTCGGGCAGAACTGTTGCCTGAGGCGTATAAAACGGGATGTGCAACAGTGGCAAAAATGCCGAGAAACCGATTGAAACCAGCAGAAACCAGCGGTTTACGCTGAAAAAAGTTTCTCTCCGTAAAAACAGGAAATAAACGAGTGCAAAAAGGCTCAGGCTAATTCCCGATTCGAGCAGGTAATTTACAAAGTTAGTCATTGGGTGATGGATTTTCGGGTTCCAAATCTTTTCCTACTTCCTTGATTAAATCTTCAAGTTCTGAGAGGCTCATTTTGTCTTCTTTGGCAAAAAACGAAACCATTTCCTGAAACGAATTGCTGAAATAACCGCTTAGAAAATTTTTAAAGTACGATTTTGTGTAATCCGGCTTGCTGACGATCGGAAAGTACTGATGTGTTTTTCCATACGCGTAATGGTCAACAAATCCTTTCTTTTCCAGAATCCGGATAATGGTAGAAACCGTGTTGTATGCAGGTTTTGGCTCCGGAAGCTTTTCAACAATTTCTTTTACAAAAGCTTTTTCGAGCGTCCACAATTCCTGCATAATCTGTTCTTCTGCTTTGGTCAGTTCCTTCATGATAAAACGGTTTTAATTAAAAATTTTCCCTCAAACATCTTGCCAAAAACTAATCAATTAGTTCATCGACTAATAAATTAGTTATAATAGACAAAAAAAAAGTTCAACTACATTCAACTTGAACCGGTAAACTGGCTGATCAATGCCAACTCGCCGTTTCACAGTTGATTGGATATCCGGTACAAACATATAACTAATATTTTAGTTATACAACTAACTCGTTAGTTTTTTTTTAATATCCAATATTCAATATTGAATAACCAATATCCAATGTCAAAAAAAGTCTGGAACCTGGAACCTGGAACTAAAGAAAAAGGCCGCTCCGATTTTCATCAGGCGACCTTTTTTAATTAATTGGTTGAGGTGGTTTACGAAGTGTATTTGGTATAGATCAACATTTCCGGTCAATACGCAATAAAGACATTTGAAATTAAGGTAACCCTTACTTCTAAGGGGTGTTTTTTTAATGATACCATGGATGATCTTTTACCAGCACAATCCCTTCGGTATTTAGGGAGTTCAGAATTCGGCTGGCAGCAACCAGATTTTTCCGAAGCGACAGATTAAAATCCGGTGCTTTTGGATCAATGCTGTTGATGCGAACCATTCCCGATGCATGAATATACCGACCATCGCCCATGTGAATTCCAACATGGGTAATTCGTTGAGCGCTGCGGCCAAAAAAGAGCAAATCGCCGGGCTGCAGGTTGGGTATCTCATTAAAATCGGGATGTTCGCCATACCTCGCTTGCTGAGATGCATCGCGTGCCAGAATAATTCCCTGCGAATAGTAGGCTGTTTTTGTCATTCCCGAACAATCAACCCCTTTACAGGAAGTTCCGCCCCACAAATAAGGCACTCCAAGCAATTTTTTGGCTACCGAGAGTATTGCTTCTACATCTGGCTTCCGGTTGGTCCATTCCTGATACGAAATGCAATCAGCCTTTTTTACAAAGCCGGTTCTTCCATCGGGAATAATAATCTGAAGGTATCTTCTTTTTTCGGAAACTATTTCGAACAGATCGTTCAATACCAAATCTGAAATGTGCAGCGCATTTTTTTTGGGAGTAGCAACCACATAGCCAACTGTTTGATTAAAAACATAGCGCCTGCTTTGTTTCCACAAAGCCATTTCCGCATCTGTTTTACGGGCAATCCCTCTTGAGTCAACCCAACCGAGATATTGGTCCGGTGTTTGAATCCGGTACCAACCACCGTCTTTTTCAAGCACTTTAACGGGCATACCCATCAATGCCTGCGAAACCAATTCGGCAGCATGATCGGGTTCAGAACGCATGGAGGACTCAGCAAGGGTAGCAATGGCCCAGGTCTTCTCTCCCAAAGATGGTTCAGGCAAAACAATTACCGAATCACGAACATTGATCCCCAGCATCGAAAGAGAATCCAGCACCATCCGTTTGGCATCAGCCATATTGGTTTTCCCTTTCAGTATAATTTGTCCCGAAATTTGTCCTGAAACCAAATCGAACAGGGCAGTTCGTTTATCGGGAGCATATTTTAAACTCACCGACTCGATAACACGATTGGCAATTTTTAATTCATTGTTGTCGGCAATGGCTCCGAAACCCAGCAAGAACAATGAAAAGACGAGAAAAATTAGATAGTTTAACATGATTGTAGCTAATATTTAAACCTAACCAACATTTAAACGCAAAGATTCGGTTTTTTATTCAATTATGGCATTTAAGTTTCTGAAATCAATGCCAGCAAAACCATATTTCCGTGAAATTCGCATTTCTAAAGTTCCTTGTAAAGCAAATATTTTTTGCGCATTTCTTTAAATTGCGTCAAATCCGGCTCCCAACTTTTCCTGATTTGCTCTTCGGTTTGCCCGGCAATAATCTGTTTTCGTAGGGTATCGGAACCTGCAAGGTTTACAAAAAAATCGGTAAAAAACGAGTCCCTAAGTTCCGACTTCTGGTAAAATTCGATTAAATAATTAAGCCTTACCTGCTCTATTTTCTGAAGTTCTGACAGTTCAATGCCCGATAAATCATATCCATAACAAGTCTGGCCTTCAAACCGTGGATGAAGGCTTAAAACTGGTATCGACACCGGAACATATGAATGATCTTTTGGAGTAAAATAAGGAGCGCCAAATTGCTGAAATGGTTTATAAGTTCCCCTGCCCTCGTTCACTTCAGTTCCTTCGAAATAGCAAACGGTAGGATAAAGGTAAACAGACTTCATGTCGGGCAGGTTGGGCGATGGCGCTACCGGCAACTGGTATTTGGTTGCATGTGTGTAATTTTCCAGGCCAATAACTTCCATGTCGCATTTTACACTGTCCTTCAACCAACCTTCCCCATTGATCATGCCCGCATACTCTCCCGCCGTCAATCCATGCACCACCGGCACCTCGTGCATACCAATGAAGGAGTTAAATCCAGGCTTAAGCACCGATCCGTCGACATAATAGCCAAGCGGATTTGGGCGGTCCATAATAAGTACTTTCTTCCCGTTTTCGGCACATGCTTCCATCACATAATGCATTGTTCCGAATACCGTATAAAAACGGCACCCAACATCCTGAATATCGAAAATCACCACATCTACATCCTTGAGAAATTCCGGAGTTGGTTTTCTGGTAGCTCCATATATGGAATAAACCGGGATACCAGTAACCGTATCGCTGGAATGTGAAATATCAATTCCGCGTTCAACATTGCCTTTATAGCCGTGCTCGGGGGCATATATGGCACGAATATCAACGCCATTGGCAAGCAATAAATCAACCAGATGAACAGAATCGACTACAGAAGTTTGGTTAACCACCAAGCCTACCTTTTTATCTTTTAGCATAGGCAAATAAACTTCGGTCCGGGCGGCGCCAACAATAACAGCATGATCGTCGATGTTTTTGGTTGCTGAATTACAGGCACTAAAAACAATCGTCATAAAAAATAAGCAGCAGGCAAAGTGAACAAACTTTAGGTTTAGGTTTTTCATAGTCAGGTTTATTTGGTTAATTATTAATTGATTGATTGTCAACTTAGTTAAGAAAACAAACAAAATAGAACCGTCATTGCGAGGAACGAAGCAATCTTTAAAACAGTGGATTGCTTCCCACTTCCTGCCTCGTGGTCGCAATGACGAGCTTAACTAAACGACATTGAATTATTAATTGTTATCTATCACGCACTAAAATTCAAGACAGGCTACCCGCCCATCCAAAATAGTTACCAAGATCTGATGCTCTCCAACTGGTTGAATGGCATTGATCAGCGCATTGGATAGTTTGTATTTCCATGCAACCAAATGTGTAGTTTTATCAATCGCCACCACTGTTCCGTTGGTAGTTGGCACAAAAATAAGTTGCTCATTTTCAGTAATCGGCGATGGCGCAATTTCGTAACCCAATCCGGCCTCGCATTCCCAAACCAACAACTGCTCTTGTGCTGAAGTTGAAAATGCCAAAAAGTTTCCTTCTTTCATATTTTTGATGTATACCAGTTTTCCATCCTTCGAAATACCGATAGATTCGCGACACGAATATTGGCCGGAATCCCAGATCTCAGCGCCGGTTTTGGCGTCCAGTGCGGTCATACGGCGGTCGGGAGCAACAAAAAATACCTTCCCATTTGCGGCAACCGGCCATACAGCGGCAGGCGAAAGCATCCGGTTGGCGTACTTTTCACGTTTCCATAATAATTTCCCCGATAGCTGATCGAGTGCATAAAACGCATTGCCCCATGAGCCAAAATAAACGACTCCTTCATAAACAAGCGGTTTCGATTCCACAAAATTTTTCACCTCAGTGAACTGCCATTTCAACTGACCCGATTTCAAATCAATCGCCCGAAAAACTCCTTCCGAAGAACCAATAAAGACGGTTTCACGATCGATGACAGGCGAAGCAACAATGGGTCTTTTAGAGGTAAGTTTCCATACCACTTTTCCTGATCTCAGGTTTAAACAGTATATGTTTTGGTCGGTTGATGCGCAAACTACCAGATTGCTAGATATGGCCGGAGTGGAGTATATTTTTCCTGAAGTTTGAAAACGCCAGATTGTTTTTCCGGA
>JAUYTA010000181.1 GCA_030695265.1 Bacteroidota bacterium | reverse complement strand
AAATATTTCAATGAAAACCGTGAGAATTTTATTCTGAACCGGAATATTGTGAAAGCCATTTATATCAAAGTTCCGGTGGAGGTTTCGAACCCTGAAAACCTGAAAGATCTTTGTATAAGCGACGATCCGGAGCAACTGGCCAAACTGAATGAGTATTGTATTAGTTATGCAAAAATCTATGATCGCTTTAATGATCAGTGGGTTGCTGCTGATATGGTGTTGAAAAATACACCTGTTGAAATAAACAATCAACAGCACTTTTTGGAAAGAAACCGATTTGTAGAAAGCAGCGATATGAATTATTACTATCTTGTCTGCATTCGTGATTATCGACTTTCCGGTAAGGTTTCTCCCATTGATTACGTATATAACGACATCAGAAATTTGATTTTAAGCAAACAGAAAATGCAGTTTCTGAAGCAAATAGAAAAAGATGTTTACAAAGACGGACTTGATAATAAAAAAGTAAAAATATTTAAAACAAAAAATAATCGTTTATGATCAAAAAATTAATTGGTTTATTTATCCTTGCCGGATTTGTGGCCTCAAGCAATCAGACCATTGCACAGGATAAAGTTGTTGACCAGATCGTGTCAGTAGTTGGTAAAAATATTATCCTGAAATCGGACATTGAAGGCATGTTTCAGCAACAACAGGCACAGGGAATCACCACAGAAGGCGACATGAAATGTGAGATACTGGAAAATTTTCTGGTTGAAAAGCTATTACTGGCAGAAGCAGAAATGGATACAACCATTACAGTTAGCGACAATCAGATCAATCAAAACCTTGAACAACGAATCCAGTATTTTATTTCGCATCTTGGTTCAGAAAAAGAGGTTGAAGCCTACTTTAAAAAGTCAATCATGGAATTGAAAGCTGATATGCAGGACGTCATCAAAAACCAACAGATGACTCAGCAGATGCAGGGGAAAATTCTTGATAAAGTTACTGTGACCCCTGCCGAAGTGCGCCTTCACTTCAGAAATTTACCGGAAGCCGAAATCCCGCAAATTGATGCCAAACTTGAATATGCCCAGATTACAGTACTTCCCGTAATCAGTCTGGACGAAGAAGAACGCATAAAATCAACTCTTCGTGAATTGAAACGACGTATTGAAAGTGGCGAAAGCAGCTTTGCCCCAATGGCAGTTATTTATTCGGAAGACGGAGCTGCCCGTACTGGTGGCGAACTCGACTATATGGGACGCGGAAACCTTGATCCGGCATATGCCGCAGCGGCTTTTAACCTCAAAGGCGATAAAATTTCGAATGTCGTAAAAAGTGATTTCGGATACCACATTATTCAGGTGATGGACCGCAAAGGCGAACAACTTAAAACCCGCCACATCATCATGAAACCAAAAGTTTCTCCTGAAGCCATGGAAAAAGCATTCGGGCAAATCGACAGTATTGCCGATTTTATCCGGAAAGAAACATTCAAATTTGAAGAAGCTGCTTTGCGATATTCGTACGATAAAAACTCGCGAAACAATGGTGGGATTGCAGTTAATCCTGAAACCGGTGATTCGAAATGGAAACTGAGCGAACTCGATCCTGATGTAAGTAAAATAATTACAGGGTTGAAAATAAACGAGATTTCTGCACCTTTCAAAACCCTTGATGACAAACAACGACCAGTATATAAAATTGTGAAACTCCTGAACAAAACCAATGCACATACCGCCAACCTGCGCGACGATTACGTTGAGTTAAGCGATATGTATATGGCTTCGAAGAAAGAAAAAAGGATGGATGAGTGGATTCGCGAAAAACAAATGGGAACATATGTACGCATTGATCCAACTTATATGAATTGCAATTTCAAATACGCAGGTTGGGTAAAATAGAGTTTCAAGTTCCGGGTTTCAAGTTTCAAGTTAGAGCCCTGAATGGACTGCATATATCAGCGCAGGGCAACATCCTGTGGAAAGGAAAAACGAAATGGTCATTCGTTATGGGGAAATTGGCTAAAAAAATGAGGGAATAGACAAGAAAAATAATTCAGAAGATGGGGTATAATAATGAAGTTGAAGCTGTTAACGCACTGAGCAATAAATTTGCAGAATTGCGTTCCGAGATAAAAAAAAGAATATACGGACAGGATGAAATCATCAATCAGGTTTTGGTTGCCATGTTCAGTCGGGGGCATTGTTTGCTGATCGGTGTTCCGGGACTTGCAAAAACCCTGCTCGTAAATACCATTTCCGAAGTACTTGGCCTTCAGTACAAGCGAATTCAGTTTACACCCGACCTAATGCCGTCTGATATCATCGGAACTGAAATTCTGGACAAAGACCGTGAATTTAAATTCATACGCGGTCCCATCTTTGCCAACATCATCCTGGCCGACGAAATTAACCGCACACCGCCCAAAACACAGGCAGCGCTACTCGAAGCCATGCAGGAACATTCGGTAACTGCTGCCGGTCAGAAATACCTGCTCGACAATCCGTTTTTTGTTCTGGCAACCCAAAACCCAATTGAACAGGAAGGTACCTACCCGCTTCCCGAAGCACAGCTCGACCGATTCATGTTCTCTATCTGGCTCGATTATCCCAAATTTGAGGATGAACTGACCATTGTGCAAAATACAACTTCCAACTTTGCCGCCCATCTGAACGAGATTATTTCGAAAGAGGAGATCCGCTATTTTCAGGATTTAATTCTGAAAGTTCCGGTGAACGAGAATGTGCTGAAATATGCCGTTAATCTGTCGTCGAAAACACGCCCGAATACTGAACTGGCAGCTCCGGTAGCCAACAAATACCTGAAATGGGGAGCAGGGCCTCGTGCCTCTCAATATTTGGTTTTGGGCGCGAAAACCCATGCCGCACTTCAGGGGAAATATTCGCCTGATATCGACGACATTAAAAAAGTGGCAGTGAGCATTTTGCGTCACCGTATCATTAAAAACTACAAGGCTGAAGCCGAGAATGTTTCGGTTGAAGACATTATTTCGGAATTGATGCAATAACCGGATGATAAATACAGGATTTTAAATGAAAGCAGATATTCGGATACTCATTGTTTTGCTTTCTGCACTGTTCGCTTTTTCAGGAACAGGCTTTGCCCAGAAAAAAAGACGGGTAGAGATTGTTCATTGTGATTCGTTGGACTACAATGACCGCATTGTTGCAAATGCACAGCGGCTAATGGGCAATGTACATATAAAAATGGATGGTGTGCTGATGTGGTGCGATAGTTTGTATTCCTATACCAACAATAACATGGTGGATGCTTTCGGCAGGGTACACATCATTCGTGGCGATACGCTGGATATGTATGCTGATTTTATCAATTACAACGGGGATACAAAATTTGCTAAAGCCCGCCGGAATGTAAAGCTCATAGATAAAAAAGTTACACTTACCACCGACTCGCTGGATTATACTATGATTACCGACATGGCTTCGTATAATTATTCAGGGACAGTTAAAGACACTACCAACGTGTTGAATTCGCTGATCGGGCAGTATTTCGTAAATGAAAGGAAAGCTTATTTCAGGACTAACGTGGATGCTGTAACAAAGGACTACAAAATCAAATCGGATACCCTTATTTATTTTACCAATACCCAAAAAGTTTACATCGAAGGGCCGACCTATATTTTTAATGAAAAGGATACACTTTATGCCGAATATGGTTGGTACGACAGCAAAAAAAATCTGGCAAACCTGACAAAAAAGCCACGAATCTGGAATGAAAAACAGAACATAAAGGCAGATTCAATTTTTTATGACAAAATAAAGGGTGACGGGCTTGCTCAGGGAAAAGCGCGTTTGGAGGATATCGAAAACAAAATTATAGTTGAAGGGAACCGGATTGAATACAATGACATCACTAAAATTGCCCTGGCAACAGATTCTGCGATGCTCATTCAGTATTCAGAAACGGATTCGTTGTTTTTACATGCCGAAATTATTAGAACATTGCCCGACACTGCTGTTTCAAAAAAAACAACCCATGTAAAGAAGCTTCCGGCAAAAATAACATCCAATCCTGTTGTTCCCGACACATTAAATTCGGTTGTTCAAGCTTCTGAAATATTGACGAAAAATGAGTTGAGAACTGATACGTTAACTGCCGGACAATTACCAGGTGATACTTTAAGCGCGAAGATATTGGATTCGGTAAAATTAGTCGGTGATACATTGAGTGCCGATACGCTGGGTATAAAGCTGCCAAAAGACGCACGCCTGGTATTGGCCTATCACAAAGTCAGGTTTTTCCGCGAAGATATGCAAGGCAAATGCGACTCTTTGGTTTATTGGTCGAAAGACTCTACCATTCAGATGTTTACAGCGCCAGTTGTATGGTCCGGAAAAAACCAGATAACAGCCAATTACATCGAAATGATTAACCGGAGTAAAGATCCCGATGAAGTGATCATGAAAGATGATGCTTTTATCATTTCGATGGAAGATGACAGTATCAGGTTTAACCAGATTAAGGGGAAAAATATGATAGGTTATGTTCGCAACAATGAACTTTACAAAATTGATGTGAACGGGAATGGGCAATCCAACTACTATGCCCGCGACAAAACAGGTATTATCGGACTAAACAAGGCTGAAAGCAGCAATATTACCATTCACATGAATCAAGGCAAGGTTGCAAGGATTGTCTTTATCAAATCGCCTGAGGGTGAGCTCAAGCCAATGGCCGATATTGACGAAGGAGATAAGATGCTACCGGGCTTCAATTGGCAGCAGGATATCAGGCCCAAATCGAAAGAAGATATTTTCAGAACGGAAGGCGCTGTTATACAAAATAAACAAGGGCAGGAAATCCTGCCCTTGAAAGGTTCTACCGGGAATTGATTGATTAGTTCGGAACACCGATAGATTTTTTTATGAATTACTAAAACTCAATCAGGAATAAAACTTTGTAAGAGCAGTTTTATTATTCAGAAGCGAATAAAAATTTTTGCAAACTATATATTTCCCGTTCTTTTCCAGCATAATATATTTTCATAAAGCTCATTGACTGCCAAATAAAACAAGTAATTTTATAGTCTGAAACATTGCAAATAAAATCTAAAGACATGAATATTTCAGAACAACCTTTTTATTTTCGGGCAACCATATACCTTTTGCTGGCCGGTTTAATTGTGTCTTTTCTTATTCTGGCTCAAAATATACTGATTCCCTTTACTATTGCGGTAGTATTTACTTTTTTACTGTTACCGGTATCAAGAAGACTGGAACAATGGAGAATCCCGAAGGTGTTGGCTATTTTAATCAGCATAATATTTGCTTTGGCTTGTTTTGTGGCTATGATTTACTTTTTCTATTCACAGGTATTGAGTTTTGTTAAAGACTGGCCGGCAATGCAGGAAGCATTAACAGCAAAGTGGGTAAGCTTCCAGGAATTTATCAGCGAAACGTTTAACGTAAGTAAAATTGAGCAACAAGTTTGGTTAAAAACAAAAATCCAGGAAAGTGCTGCTACCGGTGGAGTACTTGTTCTTGGAATTTTTTCGGCTACCACTACATTTCTGGCCAGTTTTGCACTTATCCCGATCTATATTTTCTTCCTGACTTTGTATAAGGATAAGTTCAGGGAGTTTGTACTTCTGATTACCAAAGAAGAAAAAAACGACCATGCGTTGATGGTAGTGAAAAAGGTTTCTGTTGTTTCTCAAAAGTATCTGCGGGGGATTTTTCTCGATGTTCTCATACTTTCAGTGTTGAATTCAACCGGATTTTTAATACTTGGGCTGCCACATGCCATACTTTTTGGTGTGCTTGCTGCTTTGCTTAATGTTATACCATACATTGGTGTGCTGATTGGTAGTATTTTACCCATATTAATGGCATTCCTGACCAAAGATTCTATGGCTTACCCTCTGGCAGTATTGGGTATCTGTTTCTTTGTTCAGTTTCTCGACAATAATTTCATCACTCCTTATGTGGTAGGAAGTAGTGTTAGTATCAATCCGTTAACTGCAACATTAGCACTTGTCGGCAGTTCGCTTATTTGGGGCATTCCGGGTATGATACTTTGTATGCCATTAACCGGCATGGCCAAGGTCGTCTGCGACAATGTTGACTCATTGAAACCCTATGGTTTTTTGATTGGTGAGGAGGTTAATTACAGGGAACAGGAGCATATTCAGGATAAACTTGTAAAACGGCTCCTAAAGCGGGATAAAAAGATTTCGGAGACTAAGTAAATCCCATTTTCTTTGGTTTTCAGGCAGATTTTTATTATATTGCATTCGCAGTAAACGTTCGGGAAATCGAGCGATAGATTACTTCAATAGTCATTAACAATTAAAATTTAACATCATGAGTTCAGGAAAACTGTTATTGGGTGTATTGGCAGGCGCAGCCGCCGGTGCATTGTTCGGCATTTTGTTTGCTCCCGACAAAGGGAAAGTAACACGCCGCAAAATTGTAGAAAAAGGTGAAGATTATATTGACGAGGTGAAAGGTAAATTCAACGATCTTATCGATGATCTGGGCAAAAAAATGGACGGGGTTCAGGCTAAGGCAAAAAAGATGACCGATGACGCCAAGTCGAAGGTGGAAGACATGAAAACTTCAACCAATTAAACCTGTTTTATTGCACACTAAAATTAAGATATGGAAAACCAGCAAGGTTTAATTGAATCCCTTATCGAAAAAGGCGAACAATACGGTAAAACAACCATTGAACTGTTAAAACTAAAAACGCTCGACAAATCTGCCGATGTGGTTTCAAACTTAGTTTCCTGGACAATTGTAATTGTTTTTGCTGTATTGTTCTTTCTTATTCTGAACATTGGGGTAGCCTTATGGCTTGGCGAACTATTGGGCAAATCCTATTATGGTTTTTTTGTAGTTTCGGGTTTTTACGCACTTCTGGTAATTGTATTTGCGATTTTCCGGAAACAATTGATTAAAAATCCTGTCAATAATTCTATTGTTACACAAGTACTCGAATAAAATCATGGAAAAGCAAAACGCAGTCACTAAGCTGAAAGAATCCATCAGGGTACTCGAGATCAGACAGGCCGAAGAGGGACAACAATTTAACGCGCAGTTGAGAATTACCTACGAAAGTTTAAAACCCATCAATCTGATTAAGAATTCAATAAAAGATCTGGCAGATTCATTTGAAATAAAAAATAGTCTTTTCGAAACCATCTTTTCAATTGTTTCGGGCTATTTTGCACAAAGAATGATTGTTAGTTCAAAGAGCAATATATTTAAGAAATTATTAGGTGTATTAATGCAATTTGGTGTTAATAACATTGTTCTAAGAAACATAGAAACAATCCGTATTTTCGTTTCCAACCTTTTCGAAAAAATTATCAATCCGAATGAAGATTATCTGGAAGAAGAATTTGAAGAAGAAGTCCCGGAAACTGAAGTATGATATTTGTTTTCAGAATCTACTACTTTTATATACTCACCTTCAGGAAATAAGTTCCAATTTCTCCTTCGAACGGAAAGATAAGATTCTGGAAATCCAGCAAGTTCTAAGGGGCTGATTTTTAAGGGTTAGTAATATGACCATCATTTTATACAAAAAACGTTCATAAGTTAGTCTCAGTTTGCAGTCGGACTGGTTACTTAATGTCGTTCAATTAAAAGGCATTTAATGCAATTCATTTAGCGTTTTATTGTTTGTTTCTATTGAATGACAATTATATGACTATCAATGAATCAATGACTTTGAATACCTTATCAACTTGAAACTCGCGTTATGACAGAACAATTCGAAATTACCCTTCCCGCTTTCAAACGTGGTTATCACCTGATTACCGATTTGATTGAACGAAAGCTGCCGCCGCTTCCGGAGAAAGGCATGGTGAATATTTTACTTCAGCATACTTCCGCAGGTATTAGTTTGAATGAAAATGCAGATCCATCGGTTCGGATTGATTTTGAATCGTTTATGAACAAGCTCATTCCTGAAAATAATCCATCATTTATTCATGTTCTGGAAGGCAGCGACGATATGCCTGCACATCTTAAATCATCTATTATTGGTGCCAGTCTGACGATTCCGGTTACCAACCATCGTTTAAACCTGGGCACGTGGCAGGGTATTTATTTGTGTGAATTCCGCAATTCAGGAGGAAACCGCCGTTTGGTGGTAACTATAATCAGTTGAAGATTAGTTGAATTTAATATTTTGATTTGAATTGCTTCGCTTTCATCGAATCGATTGATAACCATTTGGTACACCTTTTTTTGAAAGCACAATTTGCCAAAGCTGGTTCTTTCGGGCGCGGAATGATCCGGCGCAGGAGAGCAAATAATATTTCCACATCCGATAGAATCGTTCGTCGTAATCAGGTTTTAGTTCATCCCATGAGCGGTCGAAATTTTCAAACCATGCCATTAATGTCTTGTCATAATCCTGACCAAAGTTATGCAAGTCTTCCATCACAAATAATTGTTCGATGGAAGCGCCAATCTGTGTAATTGAAGGCAGCATGGAATTTGGGAAAATGTATTTGTTCGTCCACGGATCTGTTGTAATCATGGATTTATTTGCGCCTATCGTATGAAGCAAAAATAGCCCGTCTTCTTTCAATAACCGATGAATTGTTTGCATGTAAATTCGGTAATTCTTGTATCCCACATGCTCAAACATGCCGATTGAAACGACCCGATCGAAAAAATTTCCCTTACCGAGCAAAGATTCTACATTTAACTTTCTGTAGTCCTGAAGCTTGATTTCCACTTTCAATCCTTTACAAATCTGGCTGGACAATTCAGCCTGTTCCTTCGAAATTGTAATTCCTGTCACCTCCACTCCATACTTTTCAGCCGCATATTTGCAAAAACTTCCCCAGCCTGAGCCAACATCCAATACTTTCATTCCAGGCTGTAAATAGAGCTTTCTGCATATTAAATCAAGTTTGGACTCTTGTGCTTCATCAAGATTTCGGGCATCTTTCCAATAGCCACAAGAATAGACCATCCTTTTATCAAGCATTTTTTGAAACAGTAAATTCCCAATGTTATAGTGCTTTTCTCCAACCTCGAAAGCTTTTGATTGTTTTCCGGC
>JAUYTA010000394.1 GCA_030695265.1 Bacteroidota bacterium | reverse complement strand
GGTTGTCAACTGCTTCGATAGAGAAAACGAAATTTTTGCAATTAATGATATCATGCTTCACCGGAAATTCGCCTTTTAATTCCAGAATTAGTCCGGCAAGTGTATCAGCATCACCTTTTACATCATCGAAAATGGCTTCCTCCGATCCGATTACCTTGTAAAAATCGTTGAGCAAAGTTTTGCCGTCGAAAAGGTATTTGCTTTCGCTGATCTTTGTATAAAAAGTTTCTTCCTCGTCAAATTCATCGGTAATTTCACCTACAATCTCTTCCAGAATGTCTTCCAATGTAACAATTCCTGAAGTGCCGCCATATTCATCAACCACAATTGCCATGTGTACTTTATTCTTCTGGAACTCCTCCAGCAAATCGTCTATTTTTTTTGTTTCAGGAACATAAAAAGGTGGCCTGATGATGCTTTGCCAGCGGAAGGTAGTCCCTTTGTGAATATGCGGCAGAATATCTTTAATATATAGTATTCCTTTTATATTATCGAAAGAATCGGAATAAACCGGGATTCTCGAAAAACCTGATTCCGTAATTATGCTGAGTATTTTGGCATAACTGTCTTTGATGTCAGCCGAAACAACATCGACCCTCGAATGCATGATTTCTGCCACACTTTTATTTCCAAATCTGACGATTCCTTTCAATATATCTTTGTCTTCACTTAATTCTATTTGAGAAGTAAGTTCCAGCGCCTGAGACAGTTCGTCAACCGAAATGTGCTGATTGTAAGAATGGATCCGCTTGTTGACAAACGATGTTGAATAGATCAGCAGTGAATTGAACGGTTTGAGTATTTTTATCAGGAAATGAAGCGGGACAGAGATAAAACCGGCAAATTTCATTGGATGTTTTGTGGCGTAAACTTTCGGGATAATTTCGCCAACAATTAAAAGGACAAAGGAAATAATGACGACCTGAAATACAAATCCAATGATTGGTTCGTTCGAAAAATTAACCAGTGAATCGACCGTAAAACTGGATAGAATGACAATGCCTACATTAACAAAATTATTGGCTACCAATATGGTAGCCAATAACTGCTCAGGAGATTCCAGATTTCTAAGTATATATTTATTCTTTTTTGTCGATCGCCCGGCAATTTTTTGTTTTGCAGAAGGGCTCAATGAAAAATAAGCAACTTCCGACCCGGAGATCAATGCCGAACAAAACAACAAGATTGATATAACCACCAGGCTGACAGCAACACCTGCAGTAAAAGGGAGAAATTCAACATTCCAGGCAATTGCACTCAAGATGGGTAAAGGGTCCGTTTCCAATTATTATTATTTAAGTTATTAAAATGGTAAATCGTCTTCTTCCGGTTGACTAAAATCTGGCTCATTAACACTCTGTAATTGCTCTGTTTGAGCCTGCGGAGCAACCCCTTCTGCTTGACCTTCGCGTTTGCCTAGCAATTTGAGAGTGTCGGCACTGATCTCGGTAGCGTAATGTTTTACACCATCCTTTTCGTACGAATTGGTTCTTAACCGTCCTTCGATGTAAAGCTGGCTACCTTTTTTTACATACTTTTCAACTACTTCGGCCAAACCTCTCCAGGCAACAATATTGTGCCATTCGGTATTACTAACTTTTTCACCTGTCTTTGAGGTGTAATTCTCAGTTGTTGCCAACGAAAATCTTGATACTGCGACACCTTTGTCTAAGTGCCTGGTTTCCGGGTCACGTCCTACGTTTCCAACCAAAATTACTTTGTTAATTGTCATATTGATTAAGTTATTAAAGTTAAACTGAAATAAATTTACAATAAAAATTTTAAATTTTGGTTCCTGTAATCAACAAAATCCATAATTGTCTAAAAATTATTTTAAATGCACCTCTAAACTATAAGAACTATCCATTTTCAATATTCCTTATCAAATACGTCTCAAGCAATTTTGGAACAGCAAAGTTAAAAATATCTTTTTTATTCACTCTAATCAATTCAATCGGCATTTCTTTTTCCTGAAGTAAACATACCTTAATAATACGATAGTTTATTTTCTGGTGGGTAAGCAGGTGAATTTTCCAGTCTGTAATTTTCTCCACAACCGAATTATCAGCATCCATTAACTGATTTACTTCCGACATAGCCATAAGTTCTTCGAAACCTGTCGCCACAGAAGTCTCAATCATAGGAAATTCAAACAGATTCTTCCAGATATCTTTTTCGACACGCTTTTTAAGCCAGACAGAATCGCTGTGAGAAATATCAAAATAGTTAAAATACCGGTGCCGCTGAGTCGTCTTTTTCAGTTTCACCGGCAGATCTGCAACTTTTTTGTTTGCGAATGCATAACATCTTTCGCTCAAAGGACATCTTAAACAATCCGGTTTTTGTGGCGTACATTGCAATGCGCCAAATTCCATTAAAGCCTGATTGTGCATTCCCGGATCGGTTCCTTTTATCAGTTCAGCAGCAAGTTTCACGAATATTTTCTTCCCTGCTGAAGTGTCAATCGGATCATATATTCCATAAAAGCGCGAAAGTACCCTGAAAACATTTCCATCCACTGCCGGATATTCCTGATTGTATGAAATAGATACAATTGCAGCAGCAGTATATTCTCCTATACCTTTCAATGACAATATCAAACGGTATTCATCCGGAAATTTTCCATCAAAATGTTCCGCAATATATTTGGCAGTAAAATGCAGGTTTCTGGCCCTTGAATAGTAGCCCAATCCCTGCCAAAGTTTCAAAACTTTGTCTTCCGATGCACTTGCAAGGTCGGAAATAGTCGGGAATTCCTCAGTAAATGACATGTAATAAGCCATTCCCTGGTCAATTCGGGTCTGTTGAAGTATGATTTCCGAAAGCCAAATATAGTATGGATTTTGGGTGTCCCGCCACGGCAAATCGCGCTTGTATACAGAATACCAATGGTGTATTAATGAGTTGAAATTATCCATCTTTTACCTAACTACTTTAAAATCTTAAAGAATTGTAAAAATAATCGAATTTAAATGTTCCAAATTTTTAAATAATTTTTATTTTTGCACTCCAATTGTTCCAGAAATATAAATTGTTGATAATTAAATATTTTAAGAGATGACAAAAGCAGATATCGTAAACGAGGTTAGTAAGAATACCGGTATTGAAAAAGTGACGGTACAGAAAGCAGTAGAAGCTTTCATGGAAACAGTAAAGGATTCCTTAACTGAAGGAAGAAATGTGTATCTTCGCGGTTTCGGTAGTTTTATTGTAAAAAGAAGGGCAGAGAAAACTGCACGTAATATTTCGAGAAACACTACAATTATTATTCCTGAGCATTTTATCCCTTCATTCAAGCCAGCGAAAACATTTGTAGCTCAAGTTAAGGAACAAGTTAAATAAATTATTATGCCAAGCGGAAAAAAAAGGAAACGACACAAGATGGCTACGCACAAGCGGAAAAAAAGACTAAGGAAAAACAGACACAAAAAGAAAAAATAGTCTTTTCTTTTTAAGCGATAGCTTATTAAGACATTATCAGGATTAAACCTAAAGTGCGAATGTGCTTTAGGTTTAATCTGTTTATAAGTCTGGTAGTTTTAAACTTTAAAAAAATGAAAAAACGTAGTGAGTAGCGATATAATTGTAGATGTCTCTCCCTCAGAAGTAGTTATTGCTTTATTGGAAGATAAACGGTTAGTCGAACTTAACAGGGAAATGACGGGGGCTAAATTTGCAGTTGGAGATATTTATCTTGGACGTGTAAAAAAAATAATGCCCAGTCTGAACGCTGCATTCATTGACGTTGGATACGAGAAAGATGCCTTTCTGCATTACCTCGATATGGGGCCACAATTTTCGACACTGAACAAGTTCCTGAAAATTGCCACATCGAAAAGCAACAAAATCTTTTCCATTTCTAAAATCCAGTCAGAACCTGACATTGATAAAGATGGAAAGATTTCAGATATTCTTAAAACCGGTCAAAACATTTTGGTACAGGTAGCAAAAGAGCCTATCTCTACAAAAGGACCCCGGTTAACTTCAGAACTGTCTATTGCCGGCCGTAACATGGTGTTGATGCCTTTCAGCGAAAAAGTTAGCATTTCGCAGAAAATTGAATCAAATGAAGAAAAAA
>JAUYTA010000166.1 GCA_030695265.1 Bacteroidota bacterium | reverse complement strand
TATTATAATCCAATTCGGAAGGAATAAGTTGAGGTGTCAGGTTTGGTTTTCCAACCCAGTAGAATTTCCAGTCGAAACCGGTCACGCCGCTGATCGTCACTTTTAAAGGCCAGCCCAAAACACCGCTTTCAACTACTTTTTTGAGCGGCTTAACGGGCGTGCCCAATCCGTAGAAATTGTCTTTGAACCTGAACCAGGTATTCAGCCGGAACATTTTGCCGGTAGCGTTGATGGCCTCCACCACCCGTTTGCCTTCCCCGATGGTGCGGGTCATTGGTTTTTCGCACCAAACATCTTTACCGGCCTGCGCGGCCATTACCGACATAATTCCGTGCCAGTGCGGCGGCGTGGCAATGTGCACAATGTCGATGTCCGGGCGAAGCAGCACATCACGGAAATCTGAATATCCCTTCACTTCTGATCCAACTTTCTGAAGTGTGTTGTTCAGGTGATTTTTATCCACATCGCAAATGGCAAGCAGGCGAGTGCCTTCGTAAACAATGTGGCCTTGTCCCATTCCGCCAACTCCAATGATGGCTTTTGTCAACTGATCACTTGGCGCAAGAAAACCGTTTCCGCCCAAAACATGCCGCGGAATAATGGTTATCCCGGCAGCAGCAAACAGCGACTTCTTCAGGAAATCGCGGCGATTGTTGATTTTTTCAGTCATATGCAATAATGATTTAGTAAGTTCTGATTTGAATCTATGAATTTACTGCAAAAAAAGCATCTGACGTGTAAAATGAGGGGTAATAAATGGGGTAAGACGATAGGTATAGCGTATGTTTTTTACCATGATATCAAAAAAACCATCATGAATTGTGCGATTACATACCAAAGTAATCAGATCGAAATAATGTCGCATTTGAAATTCTAATGTTATACAAACTCACCCCCTCGCATCTGCGATGCTTTCCCCCTCTCTTTTTGAAAGAGAGGGGGACGTCCGCCTGCGGACGAGGGGGTGAGTAGTTTCTAAAATATGACAATAAATAATTGACATTGGGTGATTTACGGATATCAAAAAAAACATCATTCCGAAGTGTGACTCTAGTCTCCGGCTAAAGTATTTCCTTTGTCAACCAACGACCTGAAATCATTTGGGTACTTTTCCTTATAAAGTTCAAAATATAACTTCACGAAATTATCAAAAACAGAATGTGCCAGGCTCAGTTTGCCCTGGCGGATCAGAATGCTGATTTTTTTGCGCAATGCCGGTTCGTTCAGCGGATCGTTGATACTGATAATTTCAGCCATATCAAGGAGTACGGAATCAAATTTTTCTTCCGGGAGTAAACGGAATATTTTGAGCCCAAACTCAATGATCCGGTCACTCATCCGGTCAACATACGGATCGACCCACGATTCGCTCATGTTTGGGAATAGTGTTCCTTTTTTCAGAATTAGCAGCAATCCGGGCAATTCATTTTTTATAATTTCAGGATCAGAAGTCAAGGTCTCATTCAGCTTTGCTTCAACATAAAACAGATCAATAAAATAACCATCGGCAAATTCAAATTTCCAGAGTTTATCCTGAAAAACCAGTTTCATTTCTGAACACGAAGCCAGCAGGGCTTTCAGGTTCTGAATATTTGTGCCACGGATGTTTTTTGCTTTGGGCACACTCATTCCCGGCCATAAATAATCGGATAGTTTTTTTGAGCTGATGCCTTTTTCTCGCAACCCGCTGTGCAGCAAAATGAGCACGAACAGCTGTTTTATTTTCGGAGAAAATTTCAAGCTGATGTCTTTTCCTTCGCTGTTGATGACTTTTAATCCACCAAAACAATTGATTTGTTCATGATTGACCGGAACTGTGGATGTGATATTTATTTTTTGATCAGGCAAAACAACTTACTTTATTTTTACAAAGTCTTCGGATGTTCTTTTTGTCCGTTTTAGCCTGAATAATAGGATTCCAAAAAGCATCAGCAGAATTGTAATACTAATTATCCAGCCTGCAGAAACCGGATGTTTGGTCTCGTTTTCCGATAAAAATTCACTCCGGATTTGTTCTTCATTCAATTCCCTGTCCCATATTTTGATTTCCTGAATGTAACCTGCAAAATATTCCTCCCACAGGTTGCTCCCGATCAACATTGTATAATCCGACTGGGCATAAGGAGTTAACAGACTGATCGTTTCGGTTCGTTCGCCGTTCATGTAAAAACTGACTTGATTGTCGGCTACCGAATGCACCAGCGCGATAAAAGTCCATTGATTAACAGGTATTTTGGTTTTTTCTGAATGGTAATCTTTGATTCCCTGCACGGTAAAAGTGAGCAATCCGTTGTGAATCTTCAGCACAAAATCTTTCCCTTTTCCAACAATGCAATTGTTTTCACCGAGCTTGACAGGTTTTATCCATGCCGTAAGACTGAAATTTGGTTTTAAAGCAGAACGGCTCATTAAACCGCAGTCGGCATATGCATTTCCAGAGAAAAGTGCACAGTTTTTCCAGGTATCATCACCTTCGAAATCAATACCGTAATTGATTATTTCAGTATCATTTTTTCGTTGCAGGTTTTGCACTTTTTTTGAAAATACATAATGGTCTGTCAAGCCAAAACCGGAACTTAGCGGACCAACATTGAAGACTTTCATGTTGCGCAGAAGTTCGGGGCTTGGAAGTATAATGTCAGGAGAAAACTGATAGCCAGCT
>JAUYTA010000155.1 GCA_030695265.1 Bacteroidota bacterium | reverse complement strand
ATTCTTATCATTCGCGCTGTTGTTCTTCACCGGATTGTCAGTCAGTTGCCAGGTAAATAAAACCAGCCACGACCAGATAATTACCAAAGATGCAAAAGTTACCAAGGTTGGCAGCGGTTATGCCTTTACCGAAGGGCCATCGGTTGCTCCTGATGGCCGGGTATTTTTTACCGATCAGCCCAACGACAAAATTGAGGTCTGGAGTGAAAATGGAACTATAACTACTTTTCTACAACCTTGCGATCGTTCCAACGGAACTTATTTCAATAAAAATGGCGAATTGGTTGCCTGTGCCGATTTGCACAACCGGCTCGTGGTAATTACAATGGATAAACAACAACGCACCATTGCCGAAAATTACAACGGACAGCCGTTAAACGCGCCCAACGACTTATGGATTGCGCCCAACGGCGGCATCTATTTTACCGATCCGTATTATCACCGCAATTACTGGGTAAGCGGTCGCACTGAACTTCAGGATAAACGAGGCGTGTATTATCTCAATCCTGACGGAAAAGTTATCCGGGTAATTGACGACTACAAACAACCCAATGGACTGATTGGCACCCCTGACGGTAAAACACTTTATGTGAGCGACATCAACGATGGCAAAATCTGGAAATACACCATCAATGCCGATGGCACACTTGGCAACAAAACCTTTTTTGCTCCTGAAGGATCAGACGGAATGAGCATTGACAACAAAGGCAATGTTTACCTGACCAATAAAGTAGTCTCAGTATTTAATCCGAAAGGTGAAAATATTGCCCGGATTGAAGTGCCGGAATCGCCATCAAATGTATGCTTTGGCGGCAAAAAACGTGATATCCTTTTTATCACTGCCCGCACTTCGGTTTATACCTTGAAAATGAAAGTCAAAGGAGTTAATTAGCACAAGAATGAGAGATTTTATACTGGCATTCGATCAGGGAACCACCAGTTCCAAGGCAATAGTTTTCGACCGGAACGGACATCAGGTGGCAACAGCTCAAAAAGAATTTACACAATACTACCCCGAACCGGGTTGGGTAGAACATGACCCCGAAGAAATATGGTCAACACAGGCGGGAGTTGCAGTTGAATCCATCACCAAAGCCGGACTTGAAATGACCAATATTGCTGCTATCGGAATCACCAATCAGCGTGAAACAACGGTAGTTTGGAACCGAAAAACCGGCAAACCTGTTTACAACGCAATCGTATGGCAGGATCGGCGCACAGCCGATTTCTGCGATAAATTGAAAAATGAAGGCTTGAGTCAGCAGATACTTGAAAAAACCGGATTAATCATCGATGCCTACTTTTCGGCAACAAAAATACGATGGATCCTGAACAATGTAAAAGGGGCGCGCAAACAGGCTGAAGCCGGACAACTTGCCTTTGGAACCATCGATTCGTG
>JAUYTA010000151.1 GCA_030695265.1 Bacteroidota bacterium | reverse complement strand
GGCCGCTTCCGGCTTTTCCAACCGTGATTTTTGGCGCGAAACTGATTTCAACTTTTCGTGTTTCGGCCAGCATACGCAAAATCCATTTGGCGATAATCAGTTGGTCGGCAGCAGATTCAGGATCGGTGGGCAAAAATTCGATTTCGTGTTGTTCAAAAGCTTCGTCGCCCAATGAAAAGTTTCCCACTTCAGAATGCCCGTATTTGATTTTTCCGCCGCAGGCAGCAATCAGCTTAATTGCTTCCTTGCGCATTCCCTCAAATTTGGCAAATGGTTCCGATTCGTGGTAGCCTTTCTGATCGGTTGCCGGAAACAGCCCATCGTGTTTGCTGTTCACGTAATATTCCAGTTCGCCCATCATTTTCATGTCCATTCCGGTTGTATTGCGGAAATGCATGATGGCTTTTTTTAGAACATATTCAGGCGAAAGCTCCAACTGATTGCCTTCGAAATCGAAAAAGGAACAAAGGATTTCGAGCGATGGTTCCACCTGAAAAGGATTGATAAAAGCAGTGCGATAGCGGGGTACAACATATAAATCGGAGCTGCCTGTTTCCATATACGGGAACAGGCTCGAACCATCGGCACGCTCGCCAAAAGTGAGTATGTTTTCCAGATGCTCGTGTCCGGTGATTACAAAATTGAGCGTTTTTAAACGTCCATCGCCGGCTACATACCTGAAATTAAGCTGATGAATCTGGTTTCCTTCTATGTATTTGATCAGGTCTTCGCGGGTAAATTGTTCAGCTGGTTTTTGAAGATAGCGAACCAGCGGATTGGGATTAAACGAGAATTGACTTTCCATAATGGTTGATTTTGACTTTATTGGTTGCTTTTTTTTGAAAAAATAGCTTCTTTCGAAGGCATCGAACTTAAGTCTTTAGTTACTTGCAAATGCTGAGGAACGTCATTCATTTTATATTGCCAGGAGTGTTGCTTTATTTTGCATGATTGAACAATTTGAAAATTTATATCTGAACAATTTTCGTATATTTAATCATAAATTGGCTTCACAATTAAACTCTTTCAATTGGTTTTTTTATGAATTATTTTTCAGATAAAACTGAACTGCTGTTATTATCGGCAATCGCGGTTGCTACAGTTGGATTTTTAGGTTATTACTATCTGTCAACTTCAGGAAAAGTTATAAGTCTGCTAAAAACAGAAACGGGAAAACCAATTTATGTTTTATATCAACGCCTTCTGGGAGTTGTCATTTTTGGATTTTTGCCGTTGGCTGTTATTCTTATTTCAGGGACAAAAAAACTCAGCGATTTTGGTGTTGTCCGGCCAGATTCAGAATCTTATTTCTGGGTAATGATACTTTCATTGGTCATTGTTCCAGTGTCTTATTTTAATTCACGGGCAAAAGAGAATCTGAAAATGTACCCGCAAATCCGAGAAAAAGAGTGGTCAATAGGAATATTGATAATGAGTGCATTGAGTTGGATCGCCTATCTTTTAGCCTATGAATTTCTTTTCCGTGGATTCCTCTTTTTTGCAGCGCTACCTGCTTTAGGATTGTTTTTCGCGATCGTTTTAAATACAATCATTTATGCATTGGTTCATCTTCACAAAGGGTTTAAAGAAATTATAGGATCGGTGCCTTTGGGAATTTTGCTTTGTTACCTTACTTACCTGACAGGTACTATTTGGGTTGCTGTTTTTACGCACATAATTTTGGCATTAACAAGTGAATGGTTTTCACTTTGGGCTCATCCAAACATGGTTGTTAAAACAAACCGGCTATGAAAATATTTGTAAGTGGTGCAACAGGTTTTATCGGAAGCAGACTGGCATTGCGGCTGGCCAACGATGGTCATCAGGTTCATGCCCTGTATCGTGAACAGCACAAAATAGCGATCATTCAGCATCCAAATATTAAATTGTTCAAGGGAGACATTTTGGATTTTGATAGCCTGAAAGAGCCTGTTGAAGGTTGCACACAGATTTATCATACTGCTGCTTTTGCCTGTGTTTGGAACAAAGATCCTTCGTTGATTTACCGGCAAAATATAGAAGGAACAATGAATGTTGTGAGGGCAGGCATAATTTCAGGAGTTGAGAAGATCGTATGCACATCGACGGCAGGAGTATTGGGTCCATCCCGTTCCGGCGAAATGGTTGATGAAAATTCTCCGCGCCCGCTAAAATATTTCATTGATTATGAATGTTCAAAAATGATGATGGAAACCATTCTGAAAACTATTTCAATAACGGATCCTGAAATTGTAATCGTAAATCCAAGTCGGGTTTATGGTCCCGGTATTTTAAGTGAAAGTAATGGTATAACTCGTATTATTCAGAATTATTTAAATGGAAAATGGAGAATAATTCCGGGCAATGGGAAAAGTATTGGGAATTATGTCTATGTCGAAGATGTTGTGACCGGCCATATTCAGGCAATGGAAAAAGGAAAATCAGGAGAAAGGTATGTGTTGGGTGGGACAAATATGACTTTCAATGAATTATTCGGCACATTGGCAGAATTAACAGGAAAGAGATATTTTATGATTAACTTCCCGCTTCCAATAATGCAACTGATTTCAGAAATTATGCTGCTAATTGCCCGAACTTCGGGAAGAGCGCCACTTATCATTCCGGCTTTGGTTCGAAAATACAATCATAACTGGAATTTATCAAGTGCAAAAGCTGAGAAGGATCTTGGTTACAAACATGTAGATTTTAAAACCGGTGCAGTTAAAACGATAAATTGGTTGAAAAACTTGAATTAAAATATGAAACGAATAGTTTATACTCTGATCACAGGAGCCAGTTCGGGTATTGGCAAATCAATCGCATGGTATTGCGGAAGTCTTGGAATGAATCTGGTTCTGGTTTCGCTGCCTGATGAAGGATTGGATAAGGTTGCTCATGAAATTGCAGAGAAGCACCATGTAAAGACCGCTTTTTTTGAAACGGATTTATCAAAGCTAGATTCGCCGAAAACCGTTTTTGATTGGTCGCAACTTGAACAATTTGATGTGAATATTTTAATAAATAATGCCGGTGTGGCAGGAGCTTCAGTTTTCGAGACGTCAGATATCAAATACATTGATGACCGCATTTTGTTGAATATTAGAGCTCTCGTTATGCTGTCGAGGTTTTATCTGCCTGTTTTGCGAACTCATGAAAAGTCATATATCCTGAATGTGGGTAGCCTTGCAGCCTTTTGGGCAATTCCCTATAAGAGCTTATATTCGTCAAGCAAAGCATTTGTGTTGAATTTCAGCAAATCAATACGCAGCGAATTGAAAGGAACCGGAGTAAGTGTATCCGTATTGTGCCCAAACGGAGTGAGAACAAATGGATCAACCAATACAAGAATAAATTCTCACGGAAAAATCGGACGGTTAACCGAGTTAAGCGTCGGTGCAGTTGCCAAAGCTGGGATCGATGGAATGCTAAAGCGAAAATTTGTAATTATTCCAGGTAGAATAAATTGGCTCGTCCTTGTCTTAGGAAAGATTCTTCCCCCACCAATTCAGCAAAAATTACTTCTCAGAGAGTTTAT
>JAUYTA010000142.1 GCA_030695265.1 Bacteroidota bacterium | reverse complement strand
CAAGGAATATAAAAAATGGCAAAACAATCAAGGAATATCATCAGGATTACAATTACTGTTATATTATTATTTGTCATCGCCGGGATTATTTTCTATCCCAAAATTAAAGCGATATTTAAGTCCAAGTCAGAACAAGGCCCAACGGGCATGAGCCCCAGAGGGCAGCAGCCATTGTTTGCCAGCGGATATATTTTGGTTCCCACCGAAATGGACGAAATGATTTATAGCACCGCCTCCCTTTTACCTGACGAGGAGGTTGATTTATCGTTTGAAACCCAGGGAAAAGTGGTGGGCATATTCTTCAAGGAAGGCACAAGGGTTCAGAAGGGGGAGTTGCTGGCAAAAATCAATGATAAGCCCTTGCAAGCGCAACTGCTCAAATTGCGATCACAAATTAAACTGGTGGAAGAAAGGGAATTCAGGCAGCGGCAATTACTCGACCGCGATGCAATCAGCCGCGAAAGTTACGATCAGGTAGTGACCGAATTAGAAACCCTGAAGGCCGATGTAATGCTGGTGGAAGCCAGGATTGCCGAAACCGAACTGAGGGCTCCCTTTAATGGAACGGTAGGTTTACGAATGATTAGTGAAGGCGCTTATGCCTCCACACAAACCAAAATTGTAAAACTGATAAAGTTCAGTCCTTTAAAAATTGAATTTTCCATACCCGAACGCTATGCCGATGAAATCGTTCCGGGATTTCCCATTACCTTCGAAATTGATGGTTTTCGTGAAAAATTTCAAGCCAGGGTATATGCCATTGAACCGAAGGTGAATATGAACACGCGTACCATTGTTGCGAGGGCATTGTACGCCAACTCCAAAGAAGAGCTCAAGCCTGGCCGGTTTGCAAGTGTAAGGGCAAGGTTGTCGCAGATTGAAAATGCTGTTTCGATTCCAACTCAGGCGCTCATTCCTGAAATGTCGGGGGAGAAAGTGTTTATTCTGCGAAATGGAAGAGCAAAAGAAGTAAAGGTTACAACCGGGCTTCGGACCGAATCACATATACAGATCAGGACCGGACTCGAATTTGGCGATACGCTGCTTATCACGGCAACCCTGCAACTTAGGGACGATCTTCCTGTTCAGCTCGATACTTTGGTTACCAATCAACATTTAGTAAACAAATTATAATGAGCCTTTCATCCGTCAGTATAAAAAGGCCTGTATTGGCCACCGTATTTTCACTGGTCATCCTGCTTTTTGGTATTATTGGGATGACTTACCTGGGAATCAGGGAGTTTCCCAGTGTCGATCCTCCCATTATTTCGGTAAGCACCTCCTATCCGGGAGCCAACTCGGACGTGATTGAAACCCAGATTACCGAACCTTTGGAGCAATCGATCAACGGTATTCCTGGAATTCGTACCCTTACCAGCAGCAGCAGCCAGGGGAGCAGCCGCATTACGGTGGAATTTGAACTGTCCGTTGACCTTGAAACAGCGGCCAACGATGTGCGCGACAAAGTATCACAGGCACAGCGTTTTCTTCCACGCGACTGTGATCCACCAACTGTTGCCAAGGCAGATGCCGATGCCAGCCCGATCATGATGATTGCGGTAAAAAGCCCAAAACGCTCTTTACTCGAACTGTCTGAAATTGCCGAACTGACTTTTAAAGAGCAGTTGCAAACGGTTTCAGGAGTAAGTGCAGTAAGTATTTGGGGCGAGAAACGATTCGCCATGCGAATCTGGCTCGATCCGGCAAAACTGGCTGGCTACCAAATGACTCCGCTGGATGTTCGCAATGCCATTTTACGTGAAAACGTGGAGCTTCCGGCGGGAAGTATTGAAGGAAATACAACAGAGCTGACCATCCGAACCCTTGGATTGATGACCACTCCTGATGAATTCAATAGCTTGATCCTTAGGCAGTCGGGTGATCAGCTCATTCGCGTGCGCGATATTGGCCGGGCAGAACTGAGCCCGGAAGATTTGCGCGGGATTATGAAAATGAATGGAATTCCCATGGTGGCCACCGTAATCATTCCGCAGCCCGGTGCCAACCACATCGAAATTGTGGATGCGGTTAAGCAACGGTTGGATTTCATTAAAAAAGACTTACCCGATGATGTGGAAATAGATATTGGTTTCGACAACACCCAATACATCCGCTCTTCTATCGATGAGGTGAAAACGACGATCTACCTGGCTTTTTTCCTGGTGGTGGTCATCATTTTTGTCTTTTTGCGTGACTGGCGCACGACCATCATTCCCATTTTAGTTATCCCGGTTTCACTGGTTGGTTCATTTTTTATCATGTACGTGGCGGGCTTTACCATCAACGTACTCACCCTGTTAGCCATAGTCCTTTCAATCGGTTTGGTTGTGGATGATGCCATTGTGATGATGGAAAATATTTATGTAAAAATTGAGCAGGGGATGAGTCCGCGACAAGCCGGGCTGGAGGGATCCAACGAGATATTTTTTGCCATTATAGCCACCACCATTACCCTGGTAGCGGTTTTCTTTCCCATCGTTTTCCTCGAAGGAATGACTGGGCGTCTTTTCCGCGAGTTTAGTATCGTGATTGCGGGCGCTGTCACCATTTCATCGTTTGTGGCTCTTACTTTGACTCCGATGCTTTCCACCAAACTGCTTAAAACACACCATTCCCGAAGCAAGGCCTATAATTATTCCGAAAAATTCTTTGTCAGGCTCAACGATGCGTACAGGCGGTCGCTTGAAAATTTTATCGGAAGAAAGTATATTTCACTCGGCATACTCTTGTTGTCCTTTTTCCTGATCTTTTTTCTCTGGAAAGTTATCCCGGCCGAGATGGCGCCCCTTGAAGACCGTTCACAGATGAATGTAAATGTCACCTCGCCTCAGGGAGCAACCTATGAGTTCAATTTTGAATACGTTGAGGATATAGGTAAGCTGGTTGAGAAAGTCATTCCGGAGCGGGAGAAAGTGACCACCCTGGTTCGCGGGAGCTGGGCCTTTGTTCGTGTGGTGCTGAACCATCCATCGGAGCGGGAGCGTTCACAGCAGCAGATTGCCAGTGCCTTATCGTCCGAACTTCAGAAAAAGACCAAAGCGCGCGCCAATGTGATTCAGCAATCCACTTTTGGAGGAAGGCGTGCCGGTCAGCCTATTCAGTATGTGCTTCAGGCACCAACCATTGACAAACTCCGGGAAGTTCTGCCTGCCTTTATGGCCGAAGTTCAGGATAATCCGACCTTCGTGATGGCCGATGTGAACATGAAATTCACCAAGCCCGAACTTCAGATTCATATTAACCGCGACAAGGCGAATCTACTGGGAGTTTCAACCCAAAACATTGGGCAGACGCTGCAGCTTGCTCTTAGTGGTCAGCGCTTTGGCTATTTTATCATGAATGGAAAACAATACCAGATCTTGGGGGAATTGGACCGGCAGGACAGGAATCAACCACTTGACCTGAAATCGCTGTATGTGAGGAACGAACGGGGAGATATGCTGCAACTTGATAATTTTGTCACACTGAAAGAAACTACGGCTCCACCCGAGCTGTACCGCTACAATCGTTTTGTTTCTGCAACCATTTCATCGAGTCTGGCTGACAGAAAAACCATTAGCCAGGGAATAGAAGAAATGGATCTGATTGCAGACAAAGTGCTCGATGATTCATTTCGAACGGCTCTTGCTGGCGATTCCAAGGACTTTATGGAAAGTTCGTCCAGTTTGATGTTCGCTTTTTTACTGGCCATCCTCTTGATTTTTCTGGTGCTTTCGGCCCAGTTTGAAAGCTTCAAAGATCCTTTTATTGTGATGATGACAGTTCCTTTGGCATTAACCGGCGCCTTGCTTTTTATGTGGTACTTTGATGTCACTATGAACATCTTCAGCCAGATAGGTATCATCATGCTCATCGGGCTGGTTTCGAAAAACGGCATTCTGATTGTTGAGTTTGCCAACCAGCGCAAGGAAGCCGGAATGAATAAGCTGGATGCGATCAAATATGCATCGGCAGCACGATTCCGTCCAATTCTTATGACCAGCTTGTCAACCATTCTAGGTATTTTGCCTTTGGCTCTGGGCTTCGGCGAAGGCGCTCTAAGTCGCGTGTCGATGGGTATTTCAGTAGTTGGCGGACTTACAATTGCCACCATTCTTACCTTGTATGTGGTGCCAGGTATTTACCTGTTAATTTCAAGTGAATCAAAAAATTTAAATAATGATACGATTACTCCCGAAAAGATTGATATTCAGGCATAAATATAAGAGTTTATTGGTTGTTTTTATGTTTCTTTTGCTGTCTGTAAATACAGAGGCACAAGACATATACGACCTGAGCCGTTGTGTGCAAACAAGCCTTGAGCAGAATTTCGCAGTCAAAGTAGCACGCAACCAGGAAGAAATTGCGGACAATAATTATACGCGGGGAAACGCCGGGTTTTTACCCACGGTTACCACTACCAACAGGTTTGGCGGGAATGTTACTTCCACTACGCAAAACATGAACAACGACACTAAAAATACCTCCAAAGGGATTCAAAACACAACGGGATCGGCTGGAGTAAATCTGGACATGGCTTTGTTTCGTGGGTTCAATGTACAAACCACCTGGCAAAAGTTAAATGAATTAAAGCAGATAGGGGAGCTGAATACCCAAATGGCCATGGAAAATCTGGTTGGGCAGATAGTTGCAGAGTACTATTATCAAATTCAGCAGTTGAATTATTTCAACAACATGAAGTATGCAGTTTCGCTTTCAAAAGAGCGCGTTCGGATTGATGAGGAGCGTTATCTGCTGGGGGCATCATCAAAACTGGAACTGCTTCAATCGAAAGTTTATTTGAACGAAGACAGTTCGCGACTTGCCCGCCAAAATGAGCAAATTCTGGAATCGGAAGTACGGCTGAAGAAACTGATGGCACTCGAAAATCTGGAAGAGGATATTGAATTGAAGGACACATCCATTGTTTTCAATCCGGATTTAAACTATAAAGAGTTACTTGATTTGACCCTGGATTTGAACACCAGTTTGCAGATTGCAAAAAAAAATCACCTTATCTCTGAACTTGATTATAAAATAATTGCATCACGGTCGTACCCCTACCTAAATTTTTCGTCGGGTTACAATTACGCCTACCGTGGTTATGGAAGTGGAACAATAAGTGACTATGGTACTTTGACAATCAAAAATCAGCAGAGTCAGACCTTGAATTACGGCCTTGTTTTGGGGATGGATATTTATAACGGGAACAATCGTCGCAGGGAAAAAACAAACGCCTTGATTGAAGTGGAAACGCGGGTTTACCGGTTTCAGGAAGTCGAACAAGATGTAAAAGCCGAACTGCTCACTGTATATAATGCCTACCAAAACAACCTGCGCCTTGTAAAAATGGAAGGACAAAACCTCGAGGTGGCCCGCGAAAACCTTGAAATCGCCTTGGAGCGTTACCGCCTGGGTGCGTTATCGGGACTGGAATTACGCGAGGTACAAAAAAGTTTGCTGGATGCAGAAGAAAGACTTATTTCCGTGAAGTTTCAAACCAAGCTGGCCGAAATTTCATTGCTGCAGATTTCAGGAAAAATTATGAATTACATTTGATTTGAGTAACAGCCGTAATTGTTGCAGTTTTGAGTGTTAATTGCTGAAATTATGAACTATTCATTTCTGCTTTTGCTTTTGCTATTGGTTTCTGTTGGCGAATCATTTTTTTATCCTGATGGAATGGGAAACAATGGCTCTGATTTTACGGTTGGCGCCGTTTTGCTGGCTCGTGGAATGGGCAACTATTTCCGTGGGCAAATTGGTGGATTGGCTGTATTTGACAGGGCGCTGAGCACGGAGGAAATTGGGAGGTTGAAATAGGATTTCAGTAAAAAGTCGGAAAATTTTCCAACTTTTTGCGACTTAAGAAACCCGTGTATTTTCCCTACAAACTTTTTATTTCGCTAACCAGATTTTGAAGCGTGTTTTTGGCATCGCCGAACAATAACCGGGTTTTGGCATCGAAGAATAGTTCGTTTTCAATTCCGGCGTAACCTTTGCCACGACCACGTTTCATCACGATAATGTTTTTCGCCAAATGGGCATTTATAATCGGCATTCCTGCAATCGGACTACCCGGATCGGTAATTGCCGCAGGATTAACCACATCGTTGGCGCCAATCACCATGACTACATCGGTGTTGGGCATGTCGGGATTAATGCTGTCCATTTCGAACAACTGGTTGTAGGGCACATCGGCTTCTGCAAGCAATACGTTCATGTGCCCCGGCATTCGGCCTGCCACCGGATGAATGGCATAACGTACATTTGCTCCTTTTCCTGAAAGTATTACATCCAGTTCGTGGCAGGCGTGTTGGGCCTGAGCCACTGCCAGTCCGTAACCGGGAACAATCACCACACTTTTAGAATAACTCAGCAAGATGGATGCATCGCTCATCGTGATTTCCTTCATATCGCCAATCTGATCTTTGTTCGACGAAGCGCCTCCGCCACCAAATGAGCCAATAATCACGTTTAGCAAGGAGCGGTTCATTGCATTGCACATCAGGATGGTTAAAATTGTACCCGCTGCACCAACCAAAATTCCACCAAGAATCATTGCCTGATTGTTGTAAATAAAACCTGCCATTGTCGCGGCGATCCCGGTTAAACTGTTCAGCAGCGAAATTACAACAGGCATGTCGGCTCCACCAATGGGCATCACGAACATTATTCCGTAAACCAACGAAAACGCCAGCAACAAATAAATTGCCCAGTTCAATTGTTCCGGAGTTTGTCCTGAAGTCATTATAAATACTGAAATAGCCACTACCACCAACAACAGGAAGATATTTACATATTTCATCATTCCGGAGAAAATGTCGCCCACTTTTCCATCAAGTTTTCCATAAGCGATCATACTTCCGCTAAAAGCGATACTTCCAATGACCAGTCCCAAAATGGTTACCAAAACCGAACCCAGGTTGCTCATGTCGGCATTCGGAAATTCGAGCAAAGCTACCAACGCCGAAGCAGCTCCACCAGTCGCATTGTAAAACGACACAAGCTGCGGCATCGCGGTCATTTTGATACGCAGCGCTATGATCCAGCCAACTACAGAACCGACACCCAGCGCAGCAAGTATGATCCAGATATTGACCAGTGGAATTCCACCGCCTTGCGCATTTTTATGAAGCAGAAGCGTGGTTACTATTGCCAGAAACATTCCACTGGCAGCGTAAATATTTCCTTTCCGGGCCGTTTCCGGATGGCTTAACAACTTCAGGCCAATTACAAAAAACAGGGCTGCCAACAAATAACTCAGTTCGAGTAAAGTTCCACCAAGGGTGAAATCAATTCCATACAAATTTCCTATTACCTGATCCATAGCTATTTTTTTTTCTTTTTAAACATTTCCAACATGCGGTCGGTAACCACAAAACCACCCACCACGTTGAGCGTAGCAAATATGATGGCAAAAATTCCAAGGATCAGTTCAAGCGAAAGTTTTGAGGCATCGGAATGTCCGACCAGGATAATCCCGCCGATAATAATTACACCGCTGATGGCATTGGCCCCCGACATAAGCGGAGTGTGCAGCACCGAAGGCACGTGGGATATCACTTCAATACCCAGAAAAACTGAGAGGGCAATGATGAAAATCGCTTCTTTATAAGTGAAAAAGTAAACCAATATTTGTTCCATGAATATTTTTTTATGATTCGATTACTGACTTAACACGTTCGTTCAGGATTTCGCCGTTGCGGGTAATACAGGTTCCCCGAACAATATCGTCGTCGAAATTCAGGTTCAGGTCACCTTCCGCAGTAATAATTAATTGCAGAAAGTTAAAGAGGTTTTTGCCGAACATTTTGCTGGCATCAACCGGCATAAGTGACGGATAATTCGACTGGCCGATTATTTTGACTCCGTTGTGAATCACCGTTTCGTTGTCCTTGCTGAACTCACAATTTCCGCCGCTCGAAGCAGCCAGGTCGATAATCACTGATCCGGGTTTCATCTTTTCAACGGCTTCTTTGGGAATTAGCAATGGCGCTTTTCGTCCGGGAATCTGAGCAGTACAAATAATCACATCCGCTTTTGCCGCATGTTCGTTGATCACCTGTTGCTGTTTTTGTTTAAATTCTTCGGTTTGTTCCACCGCATAACCACCGGCAGCGGCATCTTCCTTGGCGCCTTCCACTTCCACGAATTTTGCTCCGAGGCTCATTACCTCTTCTTTTACAGCCGAACGCACATCAAAAGCCTGAACCTGTGCGCCAAGTTTCCGTGCAATCGCAATGGCCTGTAGTCCGGCAACTCCGGCTCCAAGTATCAAAACTGTCGCCGGGCGAATTGTTCCGGCAGCAGTCATAAACATGGGGAAAAAATTGGGAAGCTCCGATGCTGCCTGCAAAACAGCTTTATAACCCGATACGGTGGCCATCGACGAAAGTACGTCCATCGCTTGTGCCCTTGAAGTTCGCGGAATGGAATCCATACTGAAACTGGTGATTCCTTTTGCCAGAAATTTCTTTACCAATTGGGAATTTGAAAGTGGGTTGTACTGGCTTATCCAGATTTTATCGCTTACCAGCAAGTCGATCAATTTAGGAGCTGGTTCACCAATCTGAACCAGCAAATCAGCTTTCTGCAATACTTCTTCTCTTGAAAAAATGGTTGCTCCAACTGTCTGATAGGCTTGATCGGTCTGAAAAGCAGCAGTCCCCGCATTCTTTTCAACATAAACTTCCACTTTTTGACGTACCAGGTTGGCTACAATTTCCGGTAAAAGTGCCACCCTTTGTTCAACGCCACTTTCTTTCAGAAGTCCTATAATCATTGGTTTGATTTTAAATTAGTCGTATTCACAAAATAATGAAGTTTCAAACAAGTAAAAAGAATTAAAGTTTAGAAGGTCTGTTTGGACAATAACGTATTTGAAATGCATTAACATACGGGTGTCGCGATTTTTAATCGCATTAACAGTAAAACCGGAGATTAAAAATCTCCGCACCCATTTTTTTTAGCATTGTATTAGTTTCCCCCAACATTTCCTTACTTTGGCTGTACTAAAATATATAACATGCTTGCTTCCGGAAACATCATAAAAATGCGGTCTGAATTTGCAGATCCTGTACAGTATTTTCTTCAGGTGGGAGAGAACGAACTGGCAATGAACGAACTGATTGGTACAAA
>JAUYTA010000138.1 GCA_030695265.1 Bacteroidota bacterium | reverse complement strand
CCATGTGTTTTGGATCGACATTTTTCATCAGCTCATATAAATCCCAAACTGGCGAGCCTACCGAAGCTCCTGAATGATTTTGGTAGTCGCCGTGAATGCCCAGTTTTTCATTCAGTTCAGCCAGCTTTTCAATGGTTTTTCGGTGTTCATCCAGGTTTTGCTGAATGCTTTTTGTTGCTTCGTATTTCAACCAGCCCAAACGGTAATATTTTATTCCTGAATCGGCTGCTGCCTGAAGTGTGGTAATTGAAATCGGATCAGCCGGATCGGTAATTGCAGTTACAATCATCGGGATTTCCATGCCATATTTTCGCAGTGTTTTAACAGCATGTGGTAGTCCGGTTTTTACGTCAGCAGGTTCAACCTGTCCACCCGGACGCACCGGCATGTCAGCTCCGTCAAAGCCCAATCGGGCAAGTACTTCGCCCATTTCATCGAAATTCAGAAATTGAAGACATTTGGTAAATGCACAAATGGGGCGTTTAACTACTTTGGAGTTTAAGATTGAATTTGCCATTCCGGCTCCTGCAAGGCTAATTCCGGCTGCCGAAAGGCCGGTTGTCTGGATAAAATTACGTCGGTTCATGGTTTATAATATATGTAAATTCCTGAAAATAGTACAGTAAAAATGGCATTGGTCACTGAAAATGCATTTGAACCGAGCCAGATAACGGGTAAGAACAAAATCATTGTCTGGGCAGTAATATAAAAATATAAACCGGCACGTTGCATTCGGTAAAGTTTGATTGCTCCTGTGAGTGAAAGACTGAAAGCGGCCATTAACAGTGCAAAATATAGCGGGCTTAACTTTTCAGCAGCAGTAATATTTGTAAACTCCACAATTTTTTCAGTAATAGTTTTAAGGAAAATAGTTGATACTAACATGCTGATAAAGCCGATGCAACTTCCTGCAATACTGAAAATACAGGCTGATTCATATAATAAAGGTTTCTTTTCCATTTTACTGAATGATTAATTGTTCAAAAATACCTGATTTTTTGGATAAGCTGATTTTTTATCCACTATGATTTTATTGTACCTTTGACACCTTAATTTTAATCAATATTCTACCGGAATGGAAAGAGATACCAAAGTATTTGAGATAATCGAAAAAGAACGTCAGCGTCAGTTGAGCGGAATTGAATTAATTGCTTCGGAAAATTTTGTGAGCGATCAGGTTCTGGAAGCCATGGGATCGGTAATGACCAACAAATATGCGGAAGGATATCCGGGACACCGTTACTATGGCGGCTGTCAGTATGTTGATATGACCGAACAACTGGCCATCGACCGTATCAAGGAATTGTTTGGCGCTGTTTATGCAAATGTTCAGCCACACTCAGGCGCTCAGGCAAATGCGGCTGTTTTAAGTGTTATTTTGAATCCGGGCGATACTTTCCTGGGTTTGGACCTTGCACACGGAGGTCACCTTTCACACGGTTCGCCTGTTAATTCATCGGGCGTATTGTACAATCCGATTGCGTATCATGTGAAAGAAGATACAGGTTTGGTAGATTACGACGAAATGGAAGCTTTGGCTTTGGAACATTTTCCGCAATTAATTATAGGTGGTGCATCGGCGTATTCACGCGAATGGGATTATGCACGCATGCGCGAAATTGCTGATAAAATTGGAGCAATGCTGATGATAGATATGGCACATCCTGCAGGACTGATTGCTGCCGGTTTGCTTGATAATCCTGTAAAATATGCCCACATTGTTACTTCAACAACCCACAAAACATTGCGTGGCCCGCGTGGTGGAATTATCCTGATGGGCGATGATTTTGAAAATCCGTTTGGGTTTAAAACTCCGAAAGGCGTTACCAAAATGATGTCGGCAGTGCTCGATTTTTCTGTATTTCCCGGCCAACAAGGCGGACCGCTGGAACATGTAATT
>JAUYTA010000132.1 GCA_030695265.1 Bacteroidota bacterium | reverse complement strand
GCCAAGAACAAAAGGGAACAAACCTTTCGGATATTCCCTTTTATAACAATCTTTTATCCTTGTTTTTTGCTGAGTTACTTTTAAAGTTCGCGGATTTTGATGTTGCGGAACCAAACCGGGTAACCATGATCCTGAAGGCCGATGTATCCTTCTTTCGCGATTCCTTCTGTGAATCCGGGGAAGGTTTTGAATTTGCTGTTATTTACCAGTGTATCCCATTCCGGAGTCCACAAACTGTATGAAACTACTTTTACACCATTTTGGATGTGGGTAACCTGTCCATCTTTTACTTTGATAACGATGGTATTCCACTCGCCAACTGGTTTTACGGTTTTCGGATCGGCAGGCAACATGTCGTACAACGAACCGGCCAGGTGGCTGTCAATTTTGTTGTCGGATGCATCCACATTGTCGAGTACCTGAACTTCAGGAGCAGCGTAATAAATTGGTTTGCCTGGAACTTCGCGCACATTGTAGAAAATTCCTGAATTGGCCGATTTACTGGCTTTCCAGTCGATAGAAAGTTCGAAGTTTTTGAATTTTTTGTCGGGATAAAGAATGTCGCCATTGGCACCCTGTCCCGGATTTTTACCTTCGCCTAGTAATACTTTCATCGCGTTTTCTTCAATTACCCAGTTTGCAGGCATTGCCGTGCCGTTGCATTGACGCCAGCCATCGAAGTTTTGGCCGTTAAACAACAAAGTCCAGCCTTTCTTTTTCTCTTTTTTCGATAGTTTGTTCACTGTTTGTGAAAATCCGGGCAGTGCAATCAGTAATGCAACTGCCAATGACAAAGTCATAAAAATGTTTCTCTTCATGATTGATTTTTTAATATCCCTGGTAGGGGACGAATGATTTATTAGTGTTTAGGAATTACAGTCAGCAAAAGTAAGGATTTGGATTGGCAATACTAACATTGGTTTGTGAAATGAAAACCACCAGCTACATTTTATTCGATCGTAAACTCAAATTCGCAGGGAGCATAATTAGTCATGTATAAACTTTCGGTGGGTAGTTTTGGGAGCGCTCCTCTCAACTGTGTCCACTTGTGGGTTGAAACAGCTGGTTCTACTTTTATTGTATCACTGGCGTATTGGTAAGTCGCAAATTCACCGTTTTTCATCAGCCAGGCATTGTCAATCCCCTGTTTTTTATTCACATTTCTCAAGGTTCCGCCCATGCGAAATCCCAATTCCAAAGTCACCGGCAAATTCTTCGGACCATCCACCACCACCTTTATCCTTGCCTTTCCATCGGTTTCAGTAATATAAATTTTTGTAATGAGGGTTTGAACTTCCGATTGTTTTCTTTCAGTTCGCGGAACCTGTCCCCAGGCTTCTCCGTCTGCAGGAATTTTCTCTTTGGGAAGTGGCTGATAATATGGTCCGTAAATAGTCGATGACAAAATATATGTATCGCCCTCTTTTTCCATTTTCTGACTCTGAAACTGACCCTTTCCAAAAAAAGAAGCTGAAAGCCGAACCGCTTCAAGAGCCGCCTGACCTTTAAAGTAGGTGAAGAAAGTGCTGTTGTTGGTCAGTACCGACATGTCAACATTGCCTTCCCTGATGCGCGCGATATCGGAGTGCTTGAAATATTTGTGATAGCTGGTCGGCAGGGGAGTTGGTTCGGGCAGACTATTAAACAATGATGAATCTGAAAGGAAATAAGGCAGCATGTATCTTAAATCCTGAATCGGGACATTGTTTTCAATGTATTTTACCATTCCTGAATAACGGCTATCCTTGTCGTGAAGCGCCATGTAATTATAAGCCAGGTAGTAGCCCGACATATTGCTGATGCGGTATTTATCCTGCCTGTTTGACGATTCTGTTACAATTTCGCCGTTTGCGTGGACATAATAGAAGGTCATGTCAAGGTTTTTGCGAATATCATCGTACAGATTTTCATAGCCCATTTTTTGCGCCATATCAATAAGACTTCTGTTGGTAACCGGGGTGTAAACCGCTGTACTTCTTTCGTGGTATTGTCCATCCGGATCAATGTCAATTTTCTCGGCCAGCCATTGGTCAACCCTTGCTTTGAATTTTGGATCAGGAAAAAACGAGTCGATCCAAGCCAATGCTCCTGAAATAACCCAGCGGTGATTGGGCGTATGAACTCCACCGACCGAAAGCGCATCTCCCGCTTTCATTAAATATTGTTTCATTATTGAAGGAAATTCGCCATAGTTTAGTTGCTTGTTTTTCAGCATAATTGAATAGGCCAAAGCCAACGGATAGATCGTAAATCCTAAATCTGGAGTTGAATGAAAGTTTGCCGATAATA
>JAUYTA010000130.1 GCA_030695265.1 Bacteroidota bacterium | reverse complement strand
GCTGCATTTGTCGAATGCAGATAAATATTCAGTATGAATCTTTTCAGGCCATATTCTTTAATATCATATGTGGCTTCAAATGGAGTTAGTTTTCCGTTAATCCTGATTTTGCTTTCGTCGAAAACATATAAATTATCAGGCTCAGTCGCACTTACATAATTTTGCCACGATAAAACCAGCATCAATAGCATCGATCCAATCAACTTCATGCTTCGCCTTAATGTTCGTTTCATACTGTGAAGTATATATAGATTGGTAAAGATAATAAACCAAGCTTTCGAAAGCACTCCCACTAAAAAAATATATACCTGCATTCAAACAAAAAACCCCGCTTTTCAGCGAGGTTTCGTATGTTTATTTCACCTTATAATCCGAAATTGTTACTTCACCCTATCAACAATTGCTTTGAAAGCGACCGGATGATTCATTGCTAAATCAGCCATTACTTTACGATTGATCTCTATGTTTGCTTTTTTAAGCAAACCAATGAATTGTGAATAAGAGAGTCCTTCAGTACGAACGGCTGCGTTGATACGCTGAATCCATAAGGCGCGGAAATTTCTCTTGTTTACTTTTCTGTCTCTGTAAGCGTATTGCAAACCCTTTTCCCAGGTATTTTTTGCAACTGTCCATACATTTTTGCGGGCACCGAAGTTACCTTTGGTAAGCTTCAGGATTTTTTTTCTGTGAGCCCGTGATGCTACTGCATTTACTGATCTTGGCATTTTAACTGATTTTAGAATGGTTAGCGTCCCGGTTACGGGATCTTGAAGCTAATTCATTCGATTGATAACTGATATTAAATTTTACTCTGAAAAGAAAACTTTGTTAGATTGTCAACATTGCTTTCACATTCGACAGGTCAGATTTTGCAACTGTTGTCCAGTAAGTCAGGTTACGTTTCTGCTTAGTGGTTTTTTTGGTCAAAATGTGACTTTTAAACGCGTGTTTTCTTTTGATTTTTCCGGTGCCGGTTAGTTTAAACCTTTTTTTTGCTCCGGAGATGGTTTTCATCTTTGGCATCTTCTTGCTATTAATGTATTTAAGAAATTTATTTCTTCTTTTTGGGTGAAATAAACATGGTCATTCTTTTTCCTTCAAGTTGAGGCAACTGTTCAACTTTGCCGGTCTCTTCCAATTCCTGTGCAAACTTAAGCAACAAAATCTCGCCCTGTTCTTTAAATAAGATCGACCGACCTTTAAAAAACACATAAGCTTTTACTTTTGCGCCTTCTTTCAGGAATTTTTCGGCATGGCGAAGTTTGAACTGAAAATCATGATCGTCGGTATTTGGACCAAACCTGATTTCTTTCACAACTACCTGAACTGTTTTTGCTTTAATTTCCTTTTGTTTCTTTTTCTGCTGATAAAGAAATTTCTGGTAATCGGTAATCTTGCAAACGGGCGGGTCGGCGTTGGGTGAGATTTCTACAAGGTCAAGTTCAAGTGCATCAGCCATTTTTAAGGCTTCCGAAATCGAGAAAACACCCGGATTTTCAATATTGTCACCAACTACCCGAACCTGATGGGTACGAATTTTTTCGTTTATCCGGTGCTGAGGAGCAATTTCTGCTCTTCCAGTGTATGGTCTTTTTACAGCTATGGCCGAATCCTCCTATTATTAGTTTATAATTTTTTTAATTGTATAATGATGATAATTGTTCCTTAACTTCAGTATTAATGAAATCAGCAAACTCCTGAAGCTTCATCGATCCTTTGTCGCCATCTCCTTGTTTTCTCACAGCAACCTGTTCACTCTCAGCTTCTTGTTCTCCAACTATCAATAAATAAGGGATACGTTTTAACTCGTTATCCCTGATTTTACGACCAATTTTTTCATTGCGGTCGTCAATTATTGTGCGAATATCGCAATTATTTAGAAATTCCGAAACTCTTTTTGAATATTCATTGTACTTTTCGCTGATTGGTAACACAACCACCTGCTCAGGACTTAACCAAAGCGGGAATTTTCCGGCAGTGTGTTCAATTAATACTGCCACAAACCTTTCCATCGATCCGAATGGTGCACGGTGAATCATTACCGGGCGATGACGTTTATCATCGGCGCCAATGTATTCCAATTCGAACCGCTCCGGAAGGTTGTAATCAACCTGAATGGTTCCCAACTGCCAGCTACGCCCGAGTGCATCTTTGATCATGAAATCGAGTTTAGGTCCGTAAAAAGCTGCTTCTCCCAAAACAGTTACCGTTTTCAGCCCTTTTTCTGCTGAAGCTTCAATGATCGCCCGTTCAGCTTTGTCCCAGTTTTCGGTAGAACCGATGTATTTTTCAGGTTTATTCGGATCGCGCAATGAAATTTGTGCCGAATAGTTGTCGAATTCAAGCGCTTTGAAGATGATGAAAATAATATCGATCACTTTCTTGAACTCATCCTTAATCTGATCCGG
>JAUYTA010000125.1 GCA_030695265.1 Bacteroidota bacterium | reverse complement strand
GCTGCCAAGAGTTGGCAACAACAATCCAGATGGCCGAAAACATTGAGCCAAGCGTTACCATGACGGTCGAAAAAAAATGGACCCTGGGACTGACCCTGTTCCAGCCAAAAAGCAAAACCCCCAGAAAAGTAGATTCAAGTGCAAACGCAAAAACACCTTCAGCAGCCAATGCACTTCCAAATATATCACCAACATATCTTGAATAAGCTGCCCAATTTGTGCCGAACTCAAATTCCATAACGATTCCGGTTGCTACCCCGATTCCAAATATCAGGGCAAAAATCCTGATCCAGAATCTCGTTAATTGTTCCCAATGTTTGTCTTTGGTGCGAAGGTACATGCCTTCAAATACGACCAATGCGACCCCCAAACCTATACTCAGGGGCGGATAGATGTAATGAAATGCAATCGTAAATGCAAATTGCAATCGTGATAAAATTTCTACGTCCATATTTTTATGTGTTAGGTGATGTTATACCGATTGACTTCTGAATTGCCGGCAATTTACGAATATTGAGGTTCTGTTTGCCAATAAATTTGCACAATGATTTTTGTGAATATTTTTGCTTTAGCCGCCAGAAAAAGGTTTCGGGTTAAAAATAACTGACAAAGTTGTTGAATGAAATATTGGGACAAAAAACTAGTATATTTGAGACCAAATAAATTCGTATGAGCAAAATAAGAATCATGAACTTCGGCCCCATCAAAGAAGGTAATCTCGAAAACGATGGCTGGATAGACATAAAGAAAGTTACCGTGTTTATTGGCAACCAAGCAAGCGGGAAAAGCACGGTGGCAAAGGCAATATCAACCCTTTCATGGCTCGAAAAATCTATTAACCGGGCAGATATAGATTCTGAAAAACTCAGCTTTCATATTTTTATGAACTTTTTTAAATACCATAAGATTGATAGCTATTTTTCAGATAAAACCTATTTGGAATACATTGGAGAGAAATATAGCATTCTTTATGATCGTAAAAATGAATTTCCTATATTTAGAGAAATTACTGACAAAAACTATATTGTTCCCAAAATAAGTTATATCCCTGCTGAAAGGAATTTTCTAAGTACAATAAGGGATGCTTTTAATGTAAGAGAATTACCTGGCAACTTATTTTCTTTTGCAGAAAAGTTAAGAAAAGCTCAGAACGAATTGAATGGGAAAAAACTCAAATTGCCAATCGGAAATTATAATTATGAGTATGACCAAAATAAAGATACTTCGTTTGTAACCGGACATAAATACCGAATTAACTTAATTGAAGCATCAAGCGGATTGCAATCTTATATTCCTTTATACATTGTTTCTAAAAATCTTTCAACATCAATTTTTGAAAATCAGGAAAAATTAAGAAGAAATTTGACAGTTGAACAATCGGTGAGATTTGCAAATGAGATTATGAATCTTACAAACGATAATTCATTAAAGGATAACGAGAGAAATAAAAAAATAGAAGTAGTTAAAGCCAGGTATTTTAATAAGTGCTTTCAAAATATCGTGGAGGAACCGGAACAAAATTTATTTCCAACTTCCCAAAAGAATATGCTCTTTAGTTTGTTAGAATTCAACAACCTAAATAATGGTAATAGGTTGATTATTACGACTCATAGCCCATATATACTTAATTATTTGACATTAGCCGTTGAAGCTAACAGGCTGAAAAAAAAGGTAAAAACGGCTGAACTTAAAAATAAACTTAAGGCTATTGTTCCATTAAATTCAACAGTAGATCCAGATGATTTAGCTATTTATCAGTTAGATGAAAATGATGGTTCGATAAAGCTATTAGGCAATTATAAAGGCCTTCCATCAGACGAAAATAAACTGAATGAAAATCTTGCATTTTCAAACGACCAATTCTCGGAACTCCTAGATATAGAAGACCTATGCCAATAGATTTTTTTATTGCACCTTGTGCAAAAGTTGATGGGAACTGTAAAAAGGCAGGGGTTGTATGTAAGAGTACCACTACGATCAAACGATTTGGTCTTAGTGATATGAATTCAGATAAAAGAGAGCCTGCATTTATTGATACTGCCGATGAAAATAGTTGGGATCTCACTATTGAAAACCCCTCAAATAAAGAAATCACTTTTAAAGCTGTTGATTTTTGTGTTGATATTTTTAGAGTTGGTGATGATCCTATTAAAAGATGTGAAGGATTTTTGTATTATGAGAATAAAATTGTTTTTGTAGAAATTAAAAACAGAAAAACGGGAAGAGGCCGGTGGCTGATAGATGCTCGTGAAAAATTTCAAGAAACAATTTTAAAGTTTCAAGAAAATTATCCTGACAGTCAATTTGAAATACTCGAACCTATAGTTTCAAATAAACTCTTTTTCAGGACACATCAGAATGAAATGATTCAAAAGAAAATATTAAAAGATGAAATAGGATTAGAATTTCAGGTTATGAGTACAATTACAATAAATTAATGCACTGCAACGAATAAAATAACGTCCACATTATTATTTTAAATATCTAAGAAAGATATTTTTCCGGTAAAAATACTTTCCAGTAACAAGCAGGCCAATAAAAACAAAAGCCCCAAAAACAAGGCTGCTAACTGCAACCTGCATTCCTCCTGAAATTATATGTCCGCTGGTACAACCTCCTGCCATTCGGGCACCGATCAGCATGATAAATCCACCCACAAATGCCCAGATGATGCGTTTGACAGGCGACTTTCCTTCAGTTTTTGACCATCCGCTGTGGATCAGTTGTATTTTGAAATCTTTCCGGATCAAAGAAAGAACCAATCCTGACAAAACAGCTCCTGCCAAAAAGATCAGTTCCCATTTTCCAGGTTTTTCTATTGCGGCGAAATAATTATTGCTGGTCAATCCGGTCAAAAAATCGCCAACATAAGGATAGGTGGTGGATGCACCAATCGGACGGTCGAACACTGCGGTCAGAAAAACAATACTATTCAGAACCGCCAAACCAATTCCGGCATACAACCAGTTAAAGCTTTTCTTTCTTTCAATTTTATTCAGTAAAAAGGCAATTGCAACCAATGCCAGCCCGAACACAAAAACCAGAATATAGTAGAGCGCCCCTCCGCCAACAGCACTGTTAAGAGATATTTTTCCCAAATCCGGACCCAACATTCCCTGAACGGAAGGTTGAATCAGTGTATAAACAATTCCGCCAACAATACCGCCAATAATTCCAACCAGCGCATCCATCGAACCTTCGCCAAGCGAAACGGACAAAGTTCCGGGGCAATATCCCAGAATAGCCATTCCGGCGCCGAAAATAAGACCGCCTAAAACCATGCCCACCAAAAGAAAAGGCTTCACATGAAACGAGGCAAAACCAAATCCAATTTCAATGCTCAGTAAAATGGCGCCAACTCCAACCGCCACCGCAATTGCTTTGGCTACCGTGTAATCTTCGAGACGCGCCATCCCGCTGATGGTGTTGTATTTATTCAATTTGGCACTTTGAAGAAGGGCTCCGAAAAGGAAGCCGAAAAGGAGAATCAGGAATGTCATGGTTTTCTATGTTTAAAGTTGATAAAGAGCATCGTTCATTTACAATTAGACAATTTACTATTTACAATTTGATCAAAGATTGTACTTGTTCAAATCAGGAGGGCAATTTACAATTATTGAAGTTCTTTCGCCAATAAAACAGAACATTGTTTTTTTCTGGACAATTGTGCAAGTTTTTCGACATTCGGGTGTCAAATACACTAAATTCACGTTTGACAAAATTCAATGGACGAATCCGAATTAATAAAAGGTATTCAGCAAGGCGACAACAAAGCCTTTCGGCTACTGGTAGAAACCTATCAGCGGATGGTCGTGAATACTTGCTTCGGAATTGTTCACAGTAAGGCTGACGCGGAAGATCTGGCTCAGGATGTTTTTCTTGAAGTATTCCGAACTGCCGGAAATTTCAGGGGAGATTCTAAAATTTCGACCTGGTTGTACCGGATTGCCGCCAACCGGTCGCTGAATTTCGTCCGCAACAAAAAGCGGAAAGGATTTTTTCAGTCGCTGGAAGAAACTTTTACCGGAGGACGAAACAGAACCAGCGAAATTTCTGAAAACCGCAGCGATCAGCCTGACCAGAATATTACTGACCAACAGCGATCGGATCTGCTGCATCGGGCCATCGATCAGCTTCCAGAGAAACAGCGAATCGCGTTTACATTGAACAAATACGAAGAACTGCCCTATCAGCAAATTGCTGAAATCATGGAAATCTCTTTGGCATCGGTTGAGTCGCTGATTCACCGGGCAAAAAAGAACCTTCAGGAACAACTTTTAGATTGCTACAAAAAAAAGTGTGTCTGAACGCAAGTTTTTTAAACGAATGGTGTCTTACATTAAAAGCAACAACATGAAAAACAAGTGCATCCATAAAGACCTGATTTTTTACCTCGACAATGAATTGTCGGAAGAAACGAGGATTGCCGTTGAAAAACATCTGGAGGAAT
>JAUYTA010000123.1 GCA_030695265.1 Bacteroidota bacterium | reverse complement strand
TATCAATTACTCGTTATTCAAAAAGGAGTCGGGCCAAGGCGGTTCGCACTTGCAAACAGTTTTAATCATTGTCAAATTAAAAAAAGAATTATCATGATGAACAAACAAAAAACCAGTAAAGCATGGCGTTGGAAGGTGGCGACCTTTCTCCCATTGCTTGCTCTGCTGCTGATGGCATTCGGCAACAGGAGCGAAAAAGTGTCCGCAAAAGAAAACGTACCTGAAAGAATTATTGAAACGCCCAAAGCTGCTCCTGAAACCCAAAGTTCGCAGTCAGGTCGGTTAATTGAAATCAGAAAAGACGGCAATTACATTGACAACAAACTGTGTACGCTTGAAGAAATCGTCAATAAAGGAAAAGAATGGGGGAAAGCCAGCAATGATTGGATTCACCTTCGGATTGATGAATCAATTCCATACAACCGTATTGATGAGATTCGCGGAAAGTTGAGAGACGCAAAAGTTTATCACATTACCCTGTCAACTTTAAATTCTGATGAAACTGTATATTTTGCAGGTGATGTTTCTAAATCAGCGAAGTTTTCACAAGGCAATTGGAGTAACTGGATAAACCCACAAATAGTAAAGCTTACCGGAGGAAAAAGTAAGGAATTGAACTATTCTGTAATGATTAGTTTCATTACAGATAAAAATGGCAAAGTCAGGGATGCCCGTTTATCCAAAGAGTGCGATTATCCGGAAATCAATGCGGCTTTTGAGAAAGTCTTAGCAGAAATTCCTGAATGGATTCCAGCCGTTAGGGGGAATGAAAATGTGAGTGTTTATCATGACTGGATGTTCATGAATAAAGCAAAGGTAAGCCAAACGAATTAGAAAAGTTCTGTTAGTTAAATTAGATAAGCTGTCGGCCTGGTGCGTCTTCTGGCCGGCAGCTTAATTTTTAGTGAAAAAATTAAGTCAAGGTGCAATTCCGAGTGCCACTCTATGTCGCGCCCGGAATTAAGATCAAGTCCGGGCCCGACTCGAAGTCGGACTCGGACTTTTACTACTCGAACTTCTATAATATTCGAAGTCCAAATTCCTCAATTCGGCTTTTGTTTATCAAACTTCCGTTTCTGTTTCCAATGGAATCTGAAAACGACGAAAATTCCCAATCTTCAGGTTTTGAAACCAGTTTATCTTTTACCGGATTATTCAGGATATAATTAAAACAGACATTCGGATAATCCAAATCAGGGTCGTGAACTGTAATTTGTGTAATTCCCATAGTGGTTATCCAGCCCGGAGAAATTCCGTTAACTTCAGTCAGGCAAACAGCTTTCGTTTCGGATCGGAAAAGAGATCCGCTCCAATTGAATTGTTTATTTATTGCCCTTGTATAAGACGCGAGCATAATGCCAATCGACTTGTTGAAGCTGATGAGATTCCGAGTGCGACTTTGAGTCGCGCCCGGAATTGCTTCTGGAATTTCAGGATCACTAATCCGAGTCCGACTTAGAGTCGGGCCCGGATTAATAACTCTAGACGCACCCGGAAAACGGCTCATCAATTGCTCATCAACTTCAGTATGATTTACATACACCATCAAATGAAAGTGATTGGGCATTAAACACCAGGCTAAAATATCAGCAAAGGGAAGTATGTGTGTTCTGATTTTCCGGAGAAAAAAGAGGTAGTTCTCACGATCATGAAATATCTTTTGGCGATTGTTGCCTTGATTGTAGATATGATAGATATGACCTGATTCGAATTGCATATCAGATATTTTGTGATTTTGTCTTTAATAGTCCGGTTGCGACTTTAAGTCGCGCTCGGACTTCAACCGGATTTAAATTCCGGGCCCGACTTCAAGTCGGACTCGGAATTGCTTGGACTTTAAAAAAGCCGCCGGCTTTGGTGCGTCTCCATTGCCGGCAGCTTTAATCATTGTCAAATGATTTGTATTGCTACAACAGTTCAAAAATAGGAATTAAATAAATAGCTACAAATACGCGGATATTTTATAAATTCAACGTGTTTAATTTGTCAGCATCGCATGCCGCGATTCCGAAAGTCGATGGAAAGCTGCAATTGAAAAGTACCGGATGAACTGGGTAAACCTGCTGAACGAAGATGAAAAATTGCCAACAACCTATGGAATTGAAGGTTATCCAACCAAAATAATTATTAATCCGGAAGGTTTAATTGTGGGTAAATACCTTGGTGAAGCAACAGATTTTTACAGAAAAGTTGATGAGTTATTCAGAAACTGAATTTATTCGTATATTTGAGCGAATAAATTCCGATTTGATATGAAAGCACTTGAAATTTCAGAAAAAGATTTCCTGACCGGAGCAAGAAAAGGCATTCAAAAATCCATGCTTTTGTCAATTGCCCGTGAATCCGGATTAACATTGAAAGAACTTAGCTCGTATTTAAGGATTTCAACGCGGTCTATTCAGGAGAAGGAATTGTCACAACTTATTGCGCCTGGACCTTCGGAACGAGCTTTGTACATTGCAAAACTCTTCAAATCAGGAATTGATACCTTCGGTAACCGGGACAAATTCCATAATTGGTTGAATTCAGTAAATCCCGCAATGGGTGGGGAAAAGCCTGTTTCATACCTCGATACATTTTCAGGAATACAGCTTGTTCTGGATGAATTGAATGCCATTGAATACGGATTCTCAGCCTGATGTTTGTTTACCGGATTGCAAAAAAAGAACACTCCGCATTGGATGGAATGGGCGGACTTTTTGGTCCCGGAAGGTGGCACAAAAAAGGCAATTTAGTTATCTACACTTCTGAACATGCCTCTTTGGCAGCGTGGGAAAAGATTGTTCATATAGCAAGCTTTGAGAATCTCCCAAATAATCTGCTACTTGTTAAAATTGAGATTCCTGACGGGATAGAAATTCAAACAGTTCCGCAAAAAATTTTGGTGAAGAGATGGGACAGCTTTCCATTTGCAAATGAAACAGTTATTTACGGCACATACTTTTTGCAAGGGAAAGAATTCTTAGCGCTCAAAGTACCTTCAGTGATTATTCCCGATGAACACAATATCATTTTAAACCCTCTTCACCCGGAAATAAAATTTTGCAAAGTGATCAGCACCAAACCATTTATATTCGACAAGCGGGTTTCGAAAGACAATTTATAGCTGCTAAATATTTAACAGGGACTTCGGTCCCTGTTTTTGTTTTCGACCTATTAATACTACTTTCGGCCTGACAAACAAAAAGCAGGAGCGTTTTATGGAAATAATTCAGGTTGCAGATAAAAATACAATTGCCGCATTCCATGAGCTGCCAATACTTATTTATAAGAACGATCAGAATTGGGTTCCTCCCTTGAGGATAATGATTGAGAACATTTTTGATCCTCAGAAGAATACTGGGTTTCTGCAGGGAGATGCACGCCGTTGGTTGGTAATAGATGGAGATAAAACACATGGCCGAATCGCTTCATTTTACGATCGCAGTAAAATAGAGGAAGGTAGCGAACAGGTTGGATTTATTGGTTTTTTTGAATGTTTCGACAATGATGAAGCAGCGTGTCTTCTTTTCGATACAGCCCGTGATTGGCTGAAAAATGAAGGTTTCACAGCAATGGACGGACCTGTAAATTTTGGCGAAAACTTTTTTAACTGGGGTTTGCTGGTCGATGGATTTCAGCAACAGGGTTTCGGAATGCAGTACAATCCGCCTTATTACAAACAGCTTTTCGAAAAATATGGATTTCAAACTTACTACCAGCAATTCAGTTTTCATTTAGATATTACCAGTCCCGATTTGCCCGACCGGTTTTGGAAAATTGCTGAATGGGTCGCCAAAAAGAAAGATTTTCATTACAAAACCTTTTCATTCAAAGAGCAGGACCGATGCATCGACGATTTTCTAATCATCCATCAAAATGCGTGGGGAAAACATACCAATTATAAGCCTATCGACCGAAAAGATCTGCAAACGCTGATCAAAGATGCCAAAATATTGCTCGAAGAAGAATTCATCTGGTATGTTTATTATAAGGAGGAACCAATTGCATTTTTCATGATGATTCCGGACATGAACCAGATTTTAAAACATCTGAAAAGCGGGAAATTGAATCTGATAAATGTATTGAAACTTTTATACCTGAGAAAAACCAAAACAATGACCCGTTGCAGGATATTGGTAATGGGCGTTATACCCAAATTTCAGGGAACCGGGATTGAATCTGGCATTTTCTGGCAACTCCGGCAGGTGATGCTGAAAAAATCATGGTACAAAGAAGTGGAGCTGAGTTGGGTAGGCGATTTTAATCCGAAAATGATAAAGCTTTTTGATTCTGTTGGAAGTAAATACGCCAAAACTCATGAAACATTGCGTTATTTGTTCGATCGGAATAAACCTTTCGAACGGCTTCCAATCATTGAATAAGGCATTATCAAATCAGCATTTTAGCTTATTAATTGAAGCTTGATATATCGTAAATTGAACACAAAATCAAAAATGCCATGCAAATCATAGAAGTCACTGATAAACAAACCAGAAAGCAATTTCACGAGGTTCCGCACCTCATCTATAAAAACGATCCCAATTGGCCTTGTCCGCTGCACGGAATGGTTGAAGATGTATTTACACCTGAAAAAAATCCATCATTCAAAACCGGAGACGCAATTCGTTTTATTTTAAAGGATGAAAAAGGGCGACTGCTGGGGCGAATAGGCGCTTTTTTTAACCTGAAGAAAGTACACACTTTTGAACAGCCAACGGGTGGATGCGGCTTTTTTGAATGTGTAAATGATTTCGAAGCCGCAAAAATGTTGTTCGATGCAGCACGCGAATGGCTGAAGAAACATGAAATAGAAGCAATGGACGGTCCGGTTAATTTCGGCGAAAACTACATGAACTGGGGATTGCTGGCCGATGGATTTATGCACCAGGGATTTGGAATGCCATACAATCCGCCTTATTACGTCGACCTGTTCAGGCAATATGGCTTTGAAGTATATTTTGAACAATACAGTTATCATTTGGATTACAGCAAACCTTTTTCGGAGCGTTTCTGGAAAATTGCAGAATGGGTGGCAAAAAAACCGGGATATACCTTCGAACATTTATCGTTTGATAAAATCGAAAAATTTATCGTTGACTTTTGCTATATCTACGACGAAGCCTGGCGTTTTCACGAACATTTTCAGCCACTCGACAAAGATGAAATCCGCGATTTCATAAAAACAGCAAAATCCATTATCGATCCTGAAATGGTTTGGTATGCCTATCACGATGGCGTCCCGATTGCATTGTTCGTGATGATTCCTGATATCAATCAAATCCTGAAAAAGCTGAATGGCAAACTGAATTTCATCAATATCCTGAAATTTCTGTATTACAAACGCACAAAAGTAATGACGCGCACCCGTATTTTGATCATGGGAGTGACACCCAAATATCAGAAATCGGGCATCGAATCGGCAATTTTCTGGCATCAGGATAAATTTATGAAACACAAACCGGAATACAAGGAAGTCGAAATGTCGTGGGCAGGCGACTTTAATCCGAAAATTATTGCGCTTTACAAGTCGGTTGGCGGTGTTCATGTAAAAACGCACTACACAATGCGATACCTTTTTGACCGTAGTAAACCGTTTAAAAGGATTCCTATTATTGGCTTAGATGAATAAATTAAAAAATAAGGAATTATTGAACTGAATTATTTGGAAATTACATTCTTGTATGTAACTTTGCCAGCCGATAAAAATAATGTAAAGAGAATCAAAATGAGAAAAGGGATACATCCAGAAAATTACCGTACTGTTGCATTCAAAGATATGTCAGACGGTCATGTTTTTATTACCAAATCAACTGTTAAAACCAAAGAAACAGAAGTTGTTGACGGAGTTGAATACCCGGTTGTAAAACTTGAAATTTCAAGCTCATCGCATCCGTTCTATACCGGAAAAATGAAACTTGTTGATACTGCAGGGCGTGTTGATAAATTCAATACCAGATATTCAAAACACATGGAAAACAGAAAAAAATAATTCTGTACATGAAAATATTCAAAAAGCTTCGCCAACGCGAAGCTTTTTTTTTGTCATCTTTTAAGACCTTAGCAAGACACAACGCTTTGGCATGGCTATTGCAAAAATCTGCACTGCTATTTTAAACTGACTGTAAACGGTCAGTATGTCATGTGACACTGTACGAATTTTTATAGAACGAGAAAAATCAAATTATGCAGAATATATTATTTTCAGGCCTGATGGACGATGATGCTGATTTCATTCCGATTTTAGCTGATGGGGATGAGTCGGAATTAACCAATGTTGAGTTTCCTGACATTTTGCCAATTTTGCCATTGCGGAATACTGTTATGTTTCCCGGAGTGGTTTTGCCTATCAGTGTTGGAAGGCAGAAATCATTGCAATTAATTCAGGAAGTTTACCGCGGAAACCGATTGATCGGAACCGTTGCACAAAAAGACGGAAGTATTGACGATCCCGGTCAGGCAGATCTCTATGAAATAGGAACAATTGCACAAATATTGAAAATCCTGGAAATGCCCGATGGTACAACATCGGTTATTATTCAGGGAAAAAAGAGGTTTGAAATTCAGGAATATACACAGGAATTTCCCTATCTCAAAGCAAAAGTGAACCCGTTAATCGACCTGCAACCGCATGATGATTCTGTTGAATTTTCAGCAGTAGTTGGTTCACTGAAAGATTTGTCGATAAAAATTGCGCAGTATTCCTCTCAAATTTCTCCTGAAGCTTCGTTTGCAGTGAAGAACATCGAGAACTCAACGTTCCTGATAAATTATATCTGCTCAAATGCCGATCTGAAAGTTGAAGAGAAACAGGTAATGCTGGGAATAAGTGAACTTAAAGAGCGCGGCATACAAGCCATTAGCTACCTGGTACGCGAAGTGCAGATGGCTGAGTTGAAACGCGACATTCAGACCAAAGTTAAAGCCGAACTTGATCAGCAGCAGCGTGAATACC
>JAUYTA010000121.1 GCA_030695265.1 Bacteroidota bacterium | reverse complement strand
CGCCGGATAAAACCTGAAAAGGTGATGAAGAATGTGACTGATTTTGTGCGCCCGGGTTCTGTTATAACGTTTCACGATTCAATAAAGGCAAGGAATAATCTGATGAACGCGCTGCCTCTTTCGATCAAATGGATGAAAGAGCAGGGTTATCGTTTCGAAGCGATTCAGTTTAATAAAAGAATAAAATGATAAATATTTTAATTGTCGGTTCAGGAGGAAGAGAACATGCAATGGCATGGAAAATTAAGCAATCTCCAAAACTGAACCAATTGTTTATTGCACCGGGAAATGCCGGAACATCACTTTTGGGAACCAATATTGAGGTGGGCGTTTCAGACTTTGAAGGATTGAAGAAAGCTGCACTCGACAACCGGATTGACCTTGTGCTGGTTGGGCCTGAAGTTCCATTGTGCGAAGGATTACACGATTATTTTCTGGTAGATAAAAGCCTGCAACACATCAAAGTAGTTGGCCCTCAGAAACTGGGCGCGCAACTCGAAGGAAGCAAGGATTTTGCCAAGGAATTTATGGTGCGCCATCAGATTCCGACTGCAAAATATTGTTCGGTTACTGCCGAAACTCTTTCAGAGGGTCTGGCTTTCCTGAAAACAATGACTTCTCCATACGTTCTGAAAGCCGACGGACTGGCTGCCGGGAAAGGTGTTCTCATTATCGGCGAACTTGCTGAAGCCGAAAATTCGCTGAAAGAAATGCTCGATGGACAGTTTGGCGTAGCAAGCCAAAAAGTGGTTGTTGAAGAATTTCTCAGCGGAATTGAATGTTCTGTTTTTGCCATTACCGACGGAAAAGACTATAAAATACTGCCGGTCGCAAAAGATTACAAACGCATTGGCGAAGGCGATACCGGACTGAACACAGGCGGTATGGGCGCCATTTCGCCCGTTTCGTTCGCCGATGAAATATTCATGAACAAGGTTGAAGAACGGATCATTCGTCCCACTGTTGAAGGTTTGCAAAAGGATCAGATTCCATACAATGGCTTCCTCTTTTTCGGTTTGATCAGTGTTCAGGGCGAACCGATGGTAATCGAATACAATGTCCGCATGGGCGATCCGGAAACGGAAGCCGTAATGTTGCGCATTAAATCTGATTTTGTGGATTTGTTGATTGGTGCTGCCGATTCAACACTTTCAGAAAAAACCATTGAAATTGATGACAGAACTGCTGCTGCTGTGATGCTTGTTGCCGGAGGTTATCCAGGACCTTATGAAAAGGGCAAAATCATCAGCGGATTGGAAAATGTTGAAAACAGTTTTGCTTTTCATGCCGGAACAAATTACCGAAACGGTGAAATCTGCACCAACGGAGGACGGGTTATTGCAGTCAGTTCTTATGGCAATTCGATGCAGGAAGCGCTTTCACTTTCCTATAAGAATGCACAGTTGATTAATTTCGAAGGTAAATATTTCCGGAAAGATCTGGGTTTTGATTTATAGCCATCATGTTACTTAAAACATTAAAATCGAATCAGCCCTTCCATTATTTTTTGATACCGCTCATTGCAGTGGCATTGTGGGTCAGGTCATTTGTTCATGCAGAGGCGTTCCCATTTTATGCCGGCGAAGACATGATGATTCTATACAAGCCGATAAATTATTTATTGGGCGATAACCTTTTGTTGAGCAACATTATCGCGCTGATATTTACCATTCTGCTTGCATTTCTGGTTCTGAAATTAAATGTTCAGTATGCATTCATAAAAGTAAAAACATCCCTTCCGCCTGCACTGTTTATATTAATTGCCAGTGGAATGCCCGATTTGCATGGCATGCATCCGGTTTATCCTGCAACTTTATTCCTGATTTTGGCCATCGACCGGATTTTTAATTCTATTGATAAAGAAATTATACACTCGAATGCATTCGATTCAGGTATCTTTTTGGCCATTGGTTCATTGTTTTACCTGAACCTGGTTTTCTTTTTTCCACTACTTTGGTTTGGGTTCATCATTATTAAACCCAAAGTGAATTGGAGGGAGTATTTTTTAACTGCCATCGGTTTTGCATTGCCATGGCTGGGTACATTTATCTACTATTTTATTGCAGGGATCGAAACCGAATTGTGGGAAACGATACAAATTAACCTTACATTCCATCATACCTTTCTGAGGGATAATCTTCCAATTCAGGTATTCATAGGTTACCTGATTTTACTGACACTTCTGGCTAGTTTTTTCTTTTTGTCGCAGTACGATGGTAAAAGAATCAGCTCTCGAAGGTTCTTTAAAGTGTTTTTCTGGATTTTCCTGATTTCAACTATTCTGATTGTTGTCAATCCTGCCGTCTCGCAGGAAATCATCATTATACTGGCTTTGCCGTTAACTTATCTGATCTCGAATTACCTGATTTTCATGAAGCGGCAAACTTTGGGCGAAGTTATTTTCTATATCCTTGCAGCCGGGGTAATTTTTCTTCAGTTTACATAGGTTCAAAACCAGTTCTTCCATTTAAACAGAAAAATACCTATCAGCGCTAAACTGACGGAAATAGCAATCACATAAGCAAAAGCGAAGGGTGAATTTTCAAGGCCGTTTGGAACATTCATCCCATATAAACTTGCGACCAAAGTCGGGATCATCAGGATAATGGTTACTGAAGTAAGCTGCTTCATGATCACATTCAGGTTATTTGAAATAATCGAAGCGAACGCATCCATCATTCCACTCTGTATATCGCTGTAAACATTGGCCATTTCGAGAGCCTGTTTGGTTTCAATAACCACATCTTCCATCAGGTCTTCATCATGCTCAATTCCTTGCATATTGCGGCCATTCCGCATCTTTGCCAAAACCATTTCGTTCGATTTTAACGAGGTAATAAAGAAAACCAAACATTTCTCCATGTGCAGCAGGCGGTGCAGCTCCTCGTTTTTTGTTGCATTCTCCAAATCCTTTTCAATAAGGGCAGTCTGCACATTTATCTCTTTCAGGAATTGAAGAAACCATACCGCTGAAATCAGGAATATGCGTAATATATAATCGAAATGGTTGGTGATGGTGATTTTGTTTTCGTTTACAGCCTTGATCAGCGATGGTATTATCTCTGTTTTTCTCGAACAAATGGTAATAATTTGTTTTCCTGAAATTATTATACCCAACGGTATTGTAATAAAAGGGATACCGTTGTTCTGATTGTTGAGCGGAACGCGCAGGATGATCAATACAGTATCTTCATCAACCTCAATACGCGATCGTTCATCGGTATCAAGAACGTCCATGACAAAGTCACGCGGAACATTGTGTCTGCGGATTAAAAGTTCTACTTCTTCATTGGTAAGTTCCTGTGAGTTGATCC
>JAUYTA010000114.1 GCA_030695265.1 Bacteroidota bacterium | reverse complement strand
GACGACCGCGAAGTGCGGGCCGTTTGGGACGAACAAAACGCCAAGTGGTGGTTTAGCGTGTTGGATATTGTAGCTGTGCTTACCGGCCAGGACGACTACACCAAAACCCGCAACTATTGGAAATATCTTAAAGCCAAATTGAAGAAAGAAAACAGCCAAGTGGTTAGTGCTACTACCCAGTTGAAATTTCTTGCACCGGACGGTAAGAAGCGTTTAGCCGATATGTTGGATTACACAGGCATTATTGCCTTGGGCAAAGAATTTCCGGGCAAAAAGGCAAACCGGTTTATTGAATGGTTTACATACAGTGATGAAAGCATAGACGGAAAAAGCAAAACAAAAGCGTATGCAATGTTTGAAAGTTCTTTTATCAACAGCATAGAAGTTGGTACAACCAAAGGTTTGCAACAATTACACGCTTATTTGTTTGGCGGATTGTATGATTTTGCGGGACAAATCAACTAAAAGTAGTGTTTTGAAAACACTTTTGGAAAAAGCGCTCACCACCAAAATAAACGACCTCGAAATGTTTTTGAAAGGAATTGACACTCCTATTACTACGAAGAAAATGACTAATGAAAAACGGTAAAAAAAGAGGGACAGTGCACATAGAAATCTCATACAAAAGGTATGAGGCAACGGGAGGTCTTTCTTTTTGTGCTACATTTGGCCGCTGCGAAATATGTATTTTAAGAGCACACTTGAAACTTTGAACTTTGAACTTGAAACTCATTTTATGAACTATACACAAATCAGCTTTAAGCTAAATCCTGACAATCAGGAAAACCGCGAAATACTTGTCGCTTTACTTTCTGATCTTTCTTTTGAAAGTTTTGACGAGACCGAAGAACTGGTAATGGGATACATTCCCGGAGAAACTGTTGATCTGGAACAGATCGGGGAAATTACCGCTTCCCTACCCTTTTCTGTCCAAACTGAAAATGAAATGATTCCGGATCAGAACTGGAATGAAGTCTGGGAAAAGAACTATTTCAAACCTTTGCTGATAGGCAATCGCTGTCTGGTTCGTGCGCCTTTTCACACTGAATTTGAGCCAGCTGAATTCGAACTGGTAATAGAACCCAAAATGGCATTCGGTACCGGAAATCACGAAACCACAACATTGGTTGCCGAACAAATCCTGAACATGGATCTTTCAGGAAAAACGGTTTTGGACATGGGTTGCGGAACCGGAATTCTGGGAATGCTGGCTTCACTAAAAGGAGCAAAAAGTGTGACGGCCATCGACATCGACACCTGGTCGTTTGAAAGTACAGTTGAAAATGCACGCCTGAACAACATTTTCAATCTGGAAGCAAAATTGGGCGATGCCAGTTTACTTGGAGATGAAACTTACGAAATCATCTTTGCCAACATTCACAAAAATGTGATCATTAACGATTTACCTGTATATGAAAGTGTATTACAATCAGGAGGAAAAATATACCTGAGCGGTTTTTATACCCACGACATGCCCGATGTAAAAGCAAAAGCCGAATCGCTTGGACTACGGGAAACCGGATTTCAGGAAAAGAATAACTGGGTAGTTTATTCGTTTGAGAAACCCTGAAGAAAGTGATCAGTCGCAGTAGCCAGTAAGAAGCTATACTAAAAAAAACCGCCTTTTAGCGGTTTCTTTAGTTATAGTAATGGACTAATAATTCTTCAATAAATCAAGCATTTTTCGGTCGAGTTTATGCCCGTACCAGTCCTCATACTGAACATCTTTTCTTCCTGAATCCAACACACCAAAGTCGCCCCTGAAATTCCAGAGTGCGTAACCAATCTGGTTTTCTGTCAGAACGTCCAGAACATCTTCAAACCAGGCCAGGAAAACTTCATGCGGTGTTTCGCGGTAACAGCCACATTCGCCACAATGCACACCAACACCTTGTTTCACCAGATCAATCCATGGTTGGTAAAATTCTACCAGATTTTTTCGGCTAAAATGCTTACCGTCAATAATTCCGGGCCAAACAACTTTAGGGGAATCATCAGGATTTTTGAAAACCCAAGAAGCACGGTAATGCGAAATATAGTGAGGAAAATATCCGCGACAACTTTGTGCGATGTTCAGGTCGGTAATTTCAGGAATTACTGAAGCGCCTACATCATTTCCATCGGCAACCACCAAATGATTCGGATTCGATTTTCGTATGGCCGTTGAAGCAGCCAGTGCCACTTTACGGTAAACTGCACCCGGAATGGTGGTACGTGCCCCAAACTGGTCGTTCATGTCTTCCCGCATACTTGGTTCGTTCACCAAATCGAAACTAATATTTTTCGACGATGTATTTTTAAACCGGTTGCCCCACATTTCCCAGTGAAAACAAAAAGCATCCAGCGCTTCCTGGTCTTTCCATAAATTGTAAGGTTCATTAAAACCCGCATTTACACAATAACCCGGCGCCCGATGAAGATTTATACTCATATGCAAACCCGCTTCATTCGCCCGAAAGACCAATTCCTGAATTTCATCGACCACTTTTTCATTGATGTTCAAAACATCAGCAGGAGTTACATCCTTTTGGCGGTCGAAATTAATGTAGCGCGGATAGGCCATGGGCAAACGAACAAAATCGAAGCCCCAGTCGGCCATCCATTTTAAATCTTCTTTGGTCGTTTTCGAACGGCTATCATCACGTGGAGCAAATGGTCCGAAATAATCGAGCAGATTAAAACCCCTCCAGCGTGGAATGGCATTTTTCACTGAAGGTACCAAAGAAGATCCGAAAGCCATGTTTCCGGCCACGGCAGTTGCAGCAGTTGCAATTCCTGTCGTCCTGATAAAAGTTCTGCGGTTAATTGAGCTGTTTTCCATTGGTTTAAAATTTTGGTTTAGGTAATTTTTCTTTAAGTTCAGTTATTTTGAATCGCACAAAAAGCGAAGATAATTAAAACTATAAATTTCAATGGCAATTATCGAATTGTTTAATTGCTCGATTGCCAAATCACTAATACAAACTGTATCTTTGCGCCATCAATTGCAATCGGTTACTTCGATTGAGAAAATAATCTACCAAATATAAATTCAACCATGATTCTTGATAAACTTGAAAATGCTGACATTTATAAATGTATCAGCGAAAACCTAAAAAAAGGTTTTGAGTTCCTGAAAAACACTGATTTACAGGCCATTGAAATTGGTCGTTATGAAATTGAAGGCAAAGATGTTTTTGCTTTGGTGAGCGAATATGACAGCAAAAAGCCTGAAGATTGCCGTCTGGAAGCCCATCAGATCTATGCCGACATTCAGTACATTGTTTCAGGAAAAGAAGCCATTGGATTTGTAACTTTTAAAAATCAGGAGGTAACTGTTGCTTATAATCCTGAAAAAGACATCGTTTTTTATTCAGGCGAAACAACTCCGCTGATTTTAGAAGCAGGAATGTTCGCAGTTTTCTTCCCGCAGGATGTTCACCGTCCGTGTATGCAGATTAATGGCCCGGAAAAAGTGAAAAAGGTGGTTGTGAAAGTGAGGGTATAGGATTAAATTTAACCAGTTTTTCAATAAAAACATGTACCACAATTCAACCTTCATGAAGCATTTTTCATTTTTTCTGAAAGTCACCCTTCCCATTCTTTTTTTTAGCCTGAATATTTCCGCACAGGAACGTTACAAAGATGAAATTACCGATTCTGTCAGGGTAGAAACTTATACGTATGCTTTTAAGGACGGACAGTCGCTCGATCTTGATGCATACTTTCCGGCATTCGAAAATCAGGCAAACCGTCCGCTGATAATTTATGTGCATGGCGGTGGTTTTTCAGGCGGAAAAAGAGATGAAAAAGGTACTCAGGAATTTTGCAGTAAGCTTGCCAGACGTGGCTATGTGGCCGCTTCCATTACTTACCGCTTAACCCGAAAAGGAACCGAAACCGGTTTTGGCTGCGATTGCCCAGCTGTTGACAAATTGAATACTTTCCACAAAGCAGTGGAAGACATTCAGGATGCTACTTTTTTCATGATTCAGCAAAGAGATAAAATGGGAATCGATCCGCAAAAAATAATTCTTTCGGGTAGCAGCGCAGGCGCCGAAGCAGTGCTGAACGCTGCTTACCAACCTCCCTACTGCTATGGGCTCGACAGTGGTCCGGTTTCGTATGCCGGAGTTATCTCGATGGCTGGTGCAATTCCGGATACATCTCGTATTTTTAAAGAATCAGCTGTTCCATCGCTGCTTTTTCACGGAACCTGTGACAATCTGGTTCCTTATGCATCGGCATC
>JAUYTA010000030.1 GCA_030695265.1 Bacteroidota bacterium | reverse complement strand
AATTCTTCCTCTTGTCATTGTACATTTTAACTTTCGGACTTGCATTTCTGGAAACTACTGCCAATCCATACATTCTTTCGATGGGCGATGAAGAAACTGCTACGAGAAGGCTTAACCTTGCCCAGTCGTTCAATCCGATGGGTTCGTTGCTTGGCATGTTTGTGGCTTCCAATTTTATCCTGACTTCACTTCAATCGGATATAAGAGACGATGCCGGAAAATTGGTTTTTAACACTTTAAGTGAAGCTGAAAAAGTAGGTATTCGCACACACGATCTGGCGGTGATCCGCGATCCATATGTAATTCTTGGATTTGTGGTTATCCTGATGTTTCTGGTCATATACTTTTTCAAGATGCCCAAACGCAAAGATCCCGATCATACCATTCATGCAATGGATACTTTCAGGCGGCTGATTGCCAATGTGAAATACCGCGAAGGTGTGATCGCGCAGGTTTTTTATGTAGCAGCTCAAATTATGTGCTGGACATTCATTATACAATATGCTGAAAATTTAGGCCTCACAAAAGCGCAGGCACAAAACTACAACATCATAGCAATGGGAATTTTCCTGTCGAGCAGGTTTATCAGTACCATGCTGATGAAATACCTGAATTCGAGATTGCTTTTAACCGCATTTGCAATTGGTGGTTTTGTGCTGACAACGTGCGTTATCCTGATTCAGGGAATGGCCGGTTTGTATTGCCTGATTGGCGTTTCAGCGTTTATGTCGCTCATGTTTCCAACCATCTACGGAATTGCGCTTGAAGGACTTGGCGAAGATGCCACGCTTGGCGCAGCCGGTTTGGTAATGGCCATTGTTGGTGGCGCTTTGATGCCTCCACTGCAAGGCGCAATCATTGATCTCGGAACTGTTGCCGGAATCCCTGCTGTAAACTTTTCATTCATTTTACCGCTCATCTGTTTCGTGGTAATAGCCATTTATGGCTACCGAACACTGAAAGTGCATTTATAGTAATATCGCAACTCACCCCCTCGCATCTGCGATGCTCTCCCCCTCTCTTTTTAAAAGAGAGGGGGACGTCCGCAAGCGGACGTGGGGTGAGTTCCAAAATTACAAATCCTAAAACTTCATTCTTAAACCCAAAATTATGGCCGAAACAAAAAGATACTGCAAAACACTGTCGCTAAAAGACGATTCTCAGCTAATTGAAGACTACAAAAAAGTGCATGCACCCGGATGTGCCTGGCCAGAAATAACTCAGGGAATGCGCGAAGTGGGAATCATCGACATGGAAATTTACATTCTCGGAACACGACTGTTTATGATTATGGACACGGTTCCCGATTTTGACCACGACCGCGCCATGGATCAACTGGCAGGAAAACCGCGGCAAAGCGAATGGGAAGCTTACGTTTCAAGGTTTCAGCAAACATCAGCCGAAGCAACTGCCGACGAAAAGTGGCAATTGATGGAGCGCATTTACAAAATGGACAAATAATAGTAAATGAACAACACATTATCACCTCGCAAACCGTTTGGCAAAACCGGACTAACAGTTCCATCGATCATCTACGGAACGAGTTTTATGGGCAATCTTTACCAGGAATTACCGGAAGAGGTAAAACTGCAAATTATGCAGCAATGGTTCGAAGTTTCTGAATCGACTCCCATGATTGATTGTGCAGGAAAATACGGTGCAGGACTGGCACTTGAAGTGATTGGCGCCGGACTGAAAAAGCTTGGCGTTGACAAAGACGACATCATCATCAGCAACAAACTGGGCTGGTACCGAATTCCATTGACCACCGACGAACCCACTTTTGAACCCGGCGCCTGGGTGGACCTGAAATACGATGCCACACAAAAAATAAGCTACTCCGGAATACTCGAATGCTGGGAACAAGGCTGCGAATTACTGGGCGGTTATTATAAGCCGCAGGTAGTTTCGGTACATGATCCCGACGAATATTTGTTCGCTGCAACCGATGCTTCCGATCGCACAAAAAGGGTGAACGACATTCTGGAAGCCTACAAAGCCCTCTTCGAACTGAAAGAAAAAGGCGAAGTGAAAGCAGTTGGTATCGGCGCCAAAGATTGGCTGACGATCAAAGAATTATACGATCAGGTAAAATTCGATTGGGTGATGTTTGCCAACAAACTAACCATTTACCACCATCCCCCTGAAATTATAAAATTTGTTGAACGAATTCATGCTGATGGTGTTGGAATTATCAACTCGGCCATTTTTAATGCTGGATTCCTTACCGGAGGTGAATTTTTCGATTACCGGAAAATTAATCCGGATTCGGCTGAAGACCGGAAGTTGCTGGCATGGCGCGAAACTTTCTTTGCCGTCTGCAAAAAGTACGACGTTTCTCCCGGCGATGCCTGCCTGAAATTTGCACTTGCAATGCCGCAGGTTAACGCAGTGGCGCTCAACCCAAGCAAACCATCGCGCATCCGACGCAATGTGGATGTGCTGGCAACCGATTTACCTTCAGGATTCTGGAATGAACTGAAAGAACAAAAAATAATTGGCGAACATTTTAAATACCTGTAATATGAAGATCGATTCACATCATCATTACTGGCGTTACAATCCTGTAGAATACGATTGGATTGATGATTCGATGAAGCTTATCCGTACCGATTTCCTTCCTGAAAAACTGGAGACAACCATCCGGGAAGCCGGAATCGACGGGGTTATTTCGGTTCATGCGCGCCAATCGGTCGAAGAAACCGACTGGCTGATTGAAATGGTCAATCAGAATAAATTCATGAAAGGAGTAGTAGGCTGGCTACCTTTGGTTCAGGACGATATTGA
>JAUYTA010000089.1 GCA_030695265.1 Bacteroidota bacterium | reverse complement strand
CGAATACCTTAAAAATCAGGATAAGAAAAAGGATAAACAGCAATACATAAGGATCAGATTTCCAATTAAAAAAAACTGAATTATTCAATAAATCAGCTCCATGACCTGTAAATATTTTATTGATTGAATCATAACCTTCGCCCCATAGTGATGGAAAAATAAACACCAAAATACCCAAAGTGATACCACCAAAGATAAGTCTGGAATAGCTGTTCCTGATTTTTTTGATCCATTTTTCAACATACATACCGGTGCGGGTAAAATAAAATGATATCAGCCCGCTGAAAATACCAAGTAAAATATAATAAGGAAGGTTTCCGTAATCAAATGTATTTTCAAGCGAGAAATGAAACATCACCGAACTACCCATAAAGAAATAGGCCAGCGTGGCAGCGGTAATTCCTGAAATAAGCAATGGGATAATTGAAGCCATTGTCAAATCGAGCATCAGCACTTCAAGCGTGAACATGATGCCGGCCACCGGAGCTTTGAAAATTCCGGCAATAGCGCCGGTTGCCCCGCAACCTATCAGCAAACGTACCTGATTCGGATTCAGCTTAAACAGCCGTGAAATATTTGAACCGATGGCTGCACCAGTGTAAACAATCGGCGCTTCAGCTCCTACTGATCCGCCAAAACCAATCGTAAAACCGCTGGTAACCATTGACGAAAACATGTTATGCGCTTTTATCAGGCTCCCCTTTTTGGAGATGACCGATAAAATTTTAGAAACACCATGACTGATATCGTCTTTGATGACGTATTTCACAATCAATACGCTAATCAAAATTCCAATCATCGGATATGCCAGATAGAAGAAACTTTCTTCTGAATCTTTGAAATACTGCGTTAAAAAGCGGCTGACGTAATGGATGAAATTTTTAAGCATAAAAGCGGCTGTTCCGCTAAGAAGGCCCACAAATAAACTTAGGATATATATTAAGTTCTTTTCTGAAATTTCAGCCAGCCATTTCTCAAATCTTCTGTTCATCTATTTTTCCGTTGATTATTTATTCTTCTTTTTAAAGGCATCTTTCATACTTTGCCAGAATGGTTTTTTTTCGGACCGTGCATCCTGTTTGGCTTCTTCCCTTGCTTGTTGCCTGTTTTCTCTTTCCTGAATTCTCAAATCAGTTTCCTGCTTTGTTTCTTTCCTTCCGAACAAATCCTGAAAAAATCCTTTTACCGTTAATGGAAGAACCTCGCGGAATGGCGGAATATCAAGCATTGCCAATGTTTCTCCTGAAGGCTGATCAAACCTGCTGTACCTGATATCCTTAAATTTACTGTTTCGGTATATCTGACTGTAAAACTGCCCGACAATTGGCAGCGCTGTATGGCCTCCGGCTCCGGCACCCAGTGTTCTGAAATGAACTGATTGATCCTCTCCACCAACCCATGCACCTGCTACCAGTTTCGGCGTCATACCAATAAACCAGCCATCGGCCTGATCTTGTGTTGTCCCGGTTTTTCCGGCGAAATCACCGTCAATACCCCATTTTGTGCGGATCGCGCTGCCGGTACCACCATCAATAACCGATTGTAGCATGTTGGTAATAATC
>JAUYTA010000085.1 GCA_030695265.1 Bacteroidota bacterium | reverse complement strand
AGGTTTTTCATGCTGTTGCAACAGGTCAGACAACCGGAATGGCCGAAGTTATTTACGGGGTAAAAGATATTTACGAAAGTTGGTTCGACAAGGAAACAAACCTTTCGTACAAACAAATACGCAATATAAAAGAAGGCAGCTACACCAAATACAACGAGGTTACCTACAACCGCAAAAACAACACCGTAAATTCAAAGCTTTCCGGAGTACATAGCGTTCCTGAGAAAATTCTCGACCTGACCACATCACTTTATTACATGCGAAGGATCGACTTTTCGAAAGTGAAAGAAAACGAAGTTATTTTTCTGGACATCTATTTTTCCGACGAAATATTTCCATTTTACATGCGGTACAAAGGAAAGGAGACCATCAGAACGAAATTCGGGAAGTTCAGTTGCCTCAGAATTTCTCCTGTGGTTGAAGTCGGGCGAATGTTTAAAACGCCAAACGATGTCAGCATCTGGATTACTGACGACGGTAACTACCTTCCGGTTTTGATTGAAATGGATATCCGTATCGTCGGTAAGATACACCTGAAGCTGATAAATTATGAAAATATCGTTAATCCATTAAACATTCAGTAGCAATACCTTAAACTTTTAATGTGTGAATATTGTAATTTATTTTTAAAGTTGTGTAATACATACTTTGATAACAATATTTAAATTTGTTCTGTCAGTCAGTTGACAATTAACTTAAAAAATATAACAAATGAAAAACATTTTATTTCTAATGCTGATCGCCAGCCTTTTAGGAGGTTGCGCAATGAATCTGGTAACAGGACGCAACCAACTGAGCCTGATACAGGAATCTGAATTACAGTTGATGGCCATCAGCCAATACAATACATTTTTGTCGGAAAATAAAACTTTAAGCAACAATAACAGCAGCGCTGCAATGGTTGACCGGGTTGGTGCGCGTATTGCGAACGCAGTCACAAAGTATTATAACGGCAAGGGACAAGGATCGGTGCTTGAGGGATATAAATGGGAATTCAATACCGTTGACAGTAAAGACATTAATGCATGGTGTATGCCGGGTGGAAAAGTAGTTGTTTACACAGGTCTGTTGCCTGTAACCCAAAACGAAACAGCGCTTGCAATTGTTATGGGGCACGAAATTGCGCACGCCGTTGCCAAGCATGGCAGCGAAAGAATGAGCAGGGCAATGGTTCAGCAATTGGGTGGAACCGCTTTGGAAGTCGCTTTGTCACAAAAGCCACAGCAGACAAGAGATCTGTTTATGACTTCGTACGGCATCGGAAGCCAGCTTGGAGCCATGCTGCCATGGTCGCGTCAGCAGGAAACAGAAGCCGACCGGTTTGGGTTGATATTCGCTGCCATGGCCGGATACGATCCCCGTGAAGCCATTCCATTCTGGCAACGAATGTCTTCAGCCGGCGGAGCAAAACAACCCGAATTTTTAAGTTCTCACCCGTCTGATGATACAAGGATGAGAAAGCTAAATCAATTTATGCCTGAAGCCTTAAAATATTATACCGGACGCAAATAATAAAAACAATCAAAATGAACAATTTATTCAGAGGATTATTATCAGGTTACGGAGCCTATAAATTAGGCGGAGGCTGTTTCGGTACCATTGTAGTGTTTGTAATTATCTGGCTTATACTTGGACAATGTAGTTAGAATAATTGTTTACTCACCCCGTCGCATCTGCGATGCTCTCCCCCTCTCTTTAAAAAAGAGAGGGGGAAGGTTGCTTGCGGACTTCCCTGCCAGCCGCAGGCAGGGGGTGAGTTGTGAATATTAATTATCAATATCTCTGCCTATTATTGGAATACTTAGTTCAATAAATTTCAGCTTTAATCCTTGAAAAAAAGTGGGAATAAAGCTCAAGATAAATATGCTTAATAAAACTTAACAACTTAAAGAAATATATCTTTGCTGTTAATTAGTTGTTGCAACAAGTGTAAAAAAAACTACACAGCAACGTTTAACATACAGATTGCAGAATATATGGCACTAAGTTGGAACGAAATAAAAGACCGCGCATTAAATTTCTCGAAAGAGTGGGCTGGCACTTCAAATGAAGAAGCAGAGGCAAAACCATTTTTGGTAGAGTTCTTCAACGTGTTTGGTATTAGCCGTAAACGATTTGCGACTTTTGAGCATCGGGTAAAAAAATTAGATGACAAAGACGGCTACATTGACCTGCTTTGGAAAGGAACAATTTTAATTGAGATGAAAAGTCGGGGCAAAAACCTTGACAAAGCCTACCAGCAAGCCATTGACTACACATACGGACTGAAACCTCACGAATTACCGAAATACATTCTTATTTCAGACTTTGAGAACTTTCGGCTTTACGATATGGAAGCCTCCCCTAACTCATCAGAAGGAGCGGAACCAATACAGTTCAAGCTAAGTGAATTGGTTAACAATGTGCAGCATTTCGGATACATTTTAGGGTATCAAAAAAAAATTTACAAAGAACAAGACCCCGCAAACATTAAGGCAGCAGAGTTAATGGGTAAACTTCACGACCGGCTGAAAGAAATTGGATACACCGGTCATTCATTGGAAGTTTATTTGGTTCGAATTCTGTTTTTATTGTTTTCCGAAGACACAACCATTTTTAACAAACAACAATTTCAGGACTATATTGAACAGCGAACCAACGAAGACGGAAGCGACCTGGCATCTAAACTTCAGGAACTCTTTCAAGTATTAAACACTTCAAAAGAAACCCGTTTTAAAAATCTGGATGAACAATTGTCCGATTTTCCTTATATCAACGGTAAGCTCTTTGAAGAAAATCTGCCTACTGCAAGTTTCGACTCCAAGATGCGACAAGCCTTGTTAGACTGTTGTTACATCGACTGGAGCAAAATATCGCCCGCCATTTTTGGTTCTATGTTTCAAAGTGTTATGAACCCAAAAGAACGCAGAAACCTGGGGGCGCATTACACCAGCGAAACCAACATCCTGAAACTGATTAAACCGCTTTTTCTCGACGACCTTTGGAAAGAATTTGAAGGTTTGAAAGATAATAAGAACAAACTTCCCGAATTTCATAAAAAATTAAGCGCCCTCAAATTCCTTGACCCTGCATGTGGTTGCGGAAACTTTCTGGTGATTACATACCGCGAATTGCGTTTCCTGGAATTGGAGATTTTAAGGGCATTGAATAAAACCGGCCAACGGTTTTTAGATGTTGGTTCAATTATTTGGCTCGATGTTGATATGATGTACGGCATTGAATATGAAGAATTTCCTGCACGAATTGCCGAAGTTGCCATGTGGTTGATCGACCACCAAATGAATATGCAAATAAGCAACGAATTTGGACAATATTTTGCCCGTTTACCTTTGAAAAAGGCGGCTAAAATTGTTCATGGAAATGCTTTACAAATAGATTGGGGTACTTTAAAACACAAAAATACAGCTTATGTTTATGTCGATGAATTAAACTACAAAAAAGTAAACGATCCTATCGAAAGTTATGGAACATTAAATGTTATTACAAAATCGGTTACTAGAATTAATGAAAACCAAGAATTTCCAAGCAGTCAACAGATAGAAAGAATACACTATGATTATATTCTTGGAAATCCGCCTTTCATTGGCTCTAAGATAATGACCCAATTTCAGCGTGATGAAGTAGCCAACGAATTTGAAAACATGACAGGTACAGGTGTGCTAGACTATGTAACCGCTTGGTATGTCAAGGCAGCCAAACTTATTCAAAATAAGCAAACGAAATGTGCGTTTGTTTCGACCAATTCCATAACGCAGGGCGAACAAGTGGGCATATTGTGGAATGTGCTTATAAATATGTACGGCATAAAAATACATTTTGCCCACCGCACTTTTAAATGGAGCAACGAAGCCAAAGGAAATGCAGCAGTTTATTGTGTGATAATTGGTTTCGCCAACTATGATACAAATAACAAAAGCATTTTTGAATATGAAGACATCAAAGGCGAAGCCCACGAATTGAAAGTTAAAAACATCAATCCATATTTGGTTGATGCAAAAGATATATTTATAAGCAAAAGGTCAAATTCAATATGTGATGTTCCAAAAATAAAATTTGGCAATCAGCCTATTGATGGTGGTTGGTTAATTTTAGATGAACAAGAAAGAAATGAGGCTGTAAAAAACGAACCATTTATTGAAAAGTATATCAGACGATATTACGGAAGCGAAGAGTTTATAAATGGAAGAGTTAGATTCTGTTTATGGTTTGAAACTTTTGATCCTACAGAATTGAAATCGTCAAAATTCTTGATGTCAAGAATTGGGAATGTTCGCAAATTCAGGCTTGAAAGCGATAGAAAAGATACTCAGAAATTAGCCGGTAATCCAACGCAATTTGCATTTAAATCGCATGTAGAATCAGAGTACATTATAATTCCAAGTGTATCTTCTGAAAGACGAAAATATATTCCTATTGGATTTATGCCCCCAAATGTAATAGCCAGTAATCTATGTTTAATTATACCAAATGCAAAACTTTTTCACTTTGGTATCTTAACATCATTAATGCACATGGCATGGGTTAAAAATGTTTGCGGACGATTAAAGAGTGATTTCAGATATTCAAATGGAATTGTTTACAACAACTTTCCCTGGCCTGAAAATCCAACAGATAAACAAAAAATAAACATAGAAGAAAGGGCTCAAACAATTTTGAATCTCAGAGCTGAATTCTCAAATAGCAAAATGGCTGACTTATATGAACCAGATGGAATGCCACCTTCATTAGTAAAAGCACATAACGAATTAGACAAAGCAGTTGACTTGGCTTACCGTTCGCAACCTTTTACCAGCGAAGCAAACCGAATGGTTTTCTTGTTTGAACTTTACGGAAAATACACGGCAGACCTTTTCGCGACAAGCAAAAAGAAAGTATTTAAAATTACGAAACATGACGACAGAAAATAAAATACGAAATAGCTTATTTGTCCCTTTTTTGCCGCCTGCTCTCTTTTCTTGTTTCCGGGCTTTTCGTAACACTACTTTTAATTCCCGATAAAATTGATTTGGCACAATAATTAAAGACAAATTTTTCGGGATTTCTTTCAAAATCAATAATTCCAACCCTCACTTCTTCGCCCGGCATTGGGTTCGAATTCATTATTTTCATATTGGCAATTACTGAAATCACGCGCTCTTTTACCGCGGTGGTATCATCCGTACGTTTATTCTTAACGGCAATATTTAATCCATTGTATCGCAGGTTCATCTGGCCTGCAGCTTTGGTATTGTTCGCAGTAAAGCTAAAATTCATTGCATCAATCTTTCCTGCTGTCGCATATATAAAAGCATTTTTCTCCAGCATTGGGTTCAGTTCCATTACTTCCATCCCCGAAAGTGTTCCATTCACTGCAAATGTGTTCTGGTTGTCGAATAATCTTCCTTTCAGCAGCACATTCATTTTAGCTTTCCCCATTAAATAAGCTTCAGCTTTAAAGCCTACAAAAGCTTCTTCAGTTTTGTAAATAGTGTCGTTGGTAATATTGAAAATCAGCACCTTCAGTCTGTAAAAGCTGATTATTCCCGGCTCGTTTGCTTTCTCAGCATGTTCTGTATAAGTTACGTTTCCACCTGAAATGCCGATCGAATCAATACTGAGCATACCCGGATAGTTGTAAATCATATCCTGAAATGCAGGTTTGTTTACGTGATTGAATTCTTTGCGTTTATCACGAAAAATATTCGCATCCACTTCACCGATTTCGATGTAGGAGCTTATCAGGTTTCCTGATTTTACATAATCCTCAGCAGAAAAATCGTAAAACGATATCTGGCTGAGTCCGGCTTCAATACGATCAATTTCAAATTCATGCCGGGCGGTAAATTCATAATTTGTGTAATTAGGATGAACAGAGAAACTGTCAATAACCAGTCTGTTTGAAGTTGCCGAATAGTTTATTCCGGAGCTTGTAATGGTGTACATACTGTCAGCCGAAACAGTTCTTTGTTGCTGCGCATTAAAATCAAATTGCTTAAGTATATCAGTGGATATGGTGTCAAGTTTAGCAACCTGTAAATCGTACACTTTCAAAACTGCATCATTCAGCGAAAATGCCTTGGAAGTCAACCTGTCTTTTATATCCACAACCAACCGGTCAAAAACCAGGCTATCCATCCTGATGTTTAACGGCGAAATTTTCGCAGGCCCGGGTTTCTCCTGAATTGGCAATTCCCCTGCAAAACGGCTGTTGGAAATGTTGACTTCCCTGACATCGATGTCTTTTTTGAACAGCGCTTTAAACAGCTTGACGCCCTTGAATTTTACAGATGCAATTTCACCTTTTAAATCAGTCAGGCTGTCATTTTGAGATTTCGGACTCAGGGTAATATTTTTGAGCTCAATTCCTGATTGAAGGATTGAGATATTAACTTTCCCAATTTCCAGATGGTATTTATCTGAGCTTTTATTAAATGCAGCCTGAATTTTTTTCGCAGCCCATGGCTCAAGAAACACCATTGTTAAAAGCATGAATAATA
>JAUYTA010000084.1 GCA_030695265.1 Bacteroidota bacterium | reverse complement strand
GGTATTTCTATTCCAAGGTCACCGCGGGCAACCATAATGCCATAAGCATATTGGAGGATTTCATCTATATTATTAACTCCGTCCAGATTTTCGATTTTGGCGATAATTTTTATTTTGCTGTTAAATTTGTCCAGAATTTTCTGAACAGCAATGACATCATGCTTATTCCTGACAAATGAATGGGCAATGAAATCGACATCATTTTTCGCCGAAAATTCAATAAACGCAACATCTTTTTCACTGATGGAAGGCAGGTCAACGCTTACGCCCGGTGTATTAATGCTCTTTTTGTTTTTGATTTGCCCGCTGTTTCCGAGCCGGCAGGTTAAATATTCTTCCGATTGTTCAATCACATCGAGCGATAGGTCACCATCGTCGATCAGAATTTGGTTGCCAACAGGAACTTCATGTTGTATTTTTTCGTAGCTGACAAAAAACATTTCATTATCCGATTGACCTTGTCCGCCCTTTACTTTGATAATATCGCCTTCTTTGACATTAATTGGTTCCGAAATCCCGGTAGTTCTGATTTCAGGACCTTTAGTATCAACAAGAATTCCGATATCTTCAGATACGCTCCTTACATTTTTTATCATTTCAAATGCACTCTCCGGCGAGATATGTGCAGTGTTAAGTCTTACAACGTTCATCCCGGCTTCGTAAAGCTTACGGATAAATTCAGGCTCGCAGCGTTTATCAGAGATGGTGGCGACTATTTTTGTGTATTTCATACTTCATATTTATTGGTGAGGGCGACAAAAGTATTCAAATTTTTAAATTCGGATCAAACGATCCGCCAGTGAGGGTGTAAATGTCATTAAGATTTAATGTATTCAGTAATTGCTTCAATTCCAAGTCTGTATGAATCAAGTCCAAATCCCATAATGCTACCGATACAAACCGGGCCAATCAAAGATTCGTGCCTGAAACTTTCCCTGGTCAAAATATTGGATATGTGAACTTCAACAACGGGAGCTTTTATTCCTGAAATGGCATCTCGGATGGCCACAGAGGTGTGTGTATAAGCGCCTGCATTGATAACTAACCCATCGTAACTGAATCCTGTTTCATGGATTTTATTAATCAGTTCACCTTCGATATTTGATTGATAATATTCAAGACTGATAGAACTGTATTTTTCCTCAAGAATCCTGAAATAGCTTTCAAATGTGGAATTTCCATAGATACTTTTCTCACGAATTCCTAATAAATTCAAATTTGGACCATTTATTAACAAAATTTTCATGTTTTGATTTTTTATTTTAATAATAATAGTAACTTAACCGATCGTAAATTCGTATCTAAAAATTATGTAATCTGGGTGGATGGTCATACTTTATAAATACATCAGAGTTTACAAACCAAAATTATCAATAAATGTTATAGAATTAAAAATTTAAAGCTTTTAATTATGAAATGGGAAGATAGCAAAAAAGGATTTGAGTCTTTCTTACGTTTGGAAAAGGGTTTGTCTGCAAACTCAATTGCTGCTTATATCAATGATATAAACAAGCTGATGACCTTTTCTGACGAAGAAGTTAAGAAACTGGCTCCAGAAAAAGTGAAACTGAATCATTTGAAGAAATTCGTAGAATGGATCAATGACAAAGGTGTTTCACCAAGAACACAAGCCCGTACAATTTCCGGTATTAAATCGTTCTATAAGTATATGCTTATGGAAGGTAAAATTACCAGCGATCCGACAACTTTGTTGGAGTCTCCAAAAATTGGCCGTAAACTTCCTGATGTTCTTACCATCGAAGAGATCGATCTGATGATCGATACAGTTGAGTTGGCCAAACCTGAAGGCCAGAGAAACAAGGCAATGCTCGAAACTTTGTATAGTTGCGGGTTGCGCGTTTCTGAACTGGTAAACCTTAAAATATCCAATCTGTTCTTCGATCAGGGATATATTAAAGTTGAAGGTAAATCCAACAAAGAAAGATTGGTTCCTGTAAGCGAAAAGGCGATTGAAGAAATCAATAAATACCTTGATGTTTATAGAAAATCATTGAAAGTTTCAAAAGAAAGTGAAAACATTCTTTTCCTGAATCGCAGGGGCAAAAAATTAAGCCGTGTGATGATCTTTACCATTATTAAAAACCTGGCCATTAAAGCCGGATTCGAAAAGAAGATCAGTCCTCACACTTTCAGGCACTCATTTGCAACCCACCTCATTAATGGTGGAGCCGATTTACGTGCTGTGCAGGAAATGCTAGGGCATGAATCAATATTAACTACCGAGATTTACACCCATCTTGACAGGGATTATTTAAAGACAACTTTAAATCAATTTCATCCAAGATCATAACGTGTAACGATAAAAAATAAATGCCGGTATAGAACATACCGGCATTTTTATTTTTATGCAACAACCTTATCAGAAACTATGCAAGTCTTGATTTAAGATTTTCAAATTGTTCCTTCATTTCTGCAGGTAGCGAGCTTCCAAACTGAGCCTGATGTTCAGCGATCAGTTCACACTCATCCATCCACAATGATTTATCAACAGCAAGAAGATCGTCCATCAATTCAGCCTGACCAGCAAGACCTTCGATGTTGATGTCTTCTTTTTTTGGAATCAACCCGATTGGTGTTTCAATAGCATCAACATTGCCCAATACACGGTCAATAATCCAGCCCAATACGCGAATGTTTTCGCCATAACCAGGCCACAGCCATTTCCCTTCCGAGCTTTTACGGAACCAGTTCACATTGAAAATCATAGGTAATTTGCTCTTGTCAGGAGCATTTTCGCCAATGCTTACCCAATGTCCGAAGTAATCGCCCATGTTGTAGCCCATGAAAGGCAACATTGCAAATGGGTCGCGACGTACGCCGGCTTTCAAGCCAATAGCTGCTGCAGTGACTTCAGAGCCTACAATTGATCCCATAAAAGTTCCGTGGTTCCAGTCGAAAGCCTGATATACCAATGGAACTGTAGTTGGACGACGACCACCGAACAGGATAGCCGAAATCGGCACACCTGCCGGATCTTCCCAGGCCGGGTCAACACATGGACATTGGCTTGCAGGAGCAGTGAAACGGGCATTCGGATGTGCTGCTAATTCGCCTGACGCAGGATCGTGTAATTTGTTTTTCCAGTTAATTGTGCCAGCCGGGCAATCGTATCCGATACCTTCCCACCAAACATCACCATCAGGAGTTACACCAACGTTGGTGAAAATGGTGTTTTTATCGGCGCTATGTAAGGCGTTGGGGTTGGTTTCAACAGAAGTCATCGGAGCAACGCCAAAGAAACCGGCTTCTGGGTTAATGGCACGCAATACCCCTTCGTTGTCAAATTTCATCCAGGCGATGTCGTCACCAACGGTTTCAACTGTATATCCCGGGATGGTTGGGATGAGCATGGCGAGATTGGTTTTTCCACAGGCGCTTGGGAAAGCGGCAGCGATATATTTCTTCGCTCCCTGAGGATTGGTGATGCCCATGATCAACATGTGCTCAGCCAACCAACCTTCGCGTTTTGCCATTGTTGAAGCAATACGCAGGGCGAGACATTTTTTGCCAAGCAGCGCGTTGCCGCCGTATCCTGATCCAAATGACCAGATTTCGTTGGTTTCAGGAAAATGTGAAATGTATTTATCGTCGATGTTTGAAGCGCAGGGCCATCTTAAATCTTGTTGCCCTGGTTCGAGCGGGGAGCCTACCGAGTGGATACAAGGGATGAAATCATCATCGCCAAGAACATCGAGAACAGCTTTGCCCATACGGGTCATAATGCGCATGTTAACTACAACGTAAGCTGAATCGGATATCTCAACACCAATTTTTGCAATGTTTGAACCCAATGGTCCCATGCTGAAAGGAATAACATACATGGTACGTCCTTTCATGCAGCCTTTGTAACTTTCAAGCATTTCGGCTTTCATTTCAGCGGGAGCTTTCCAGTTGTTGGTTGGCCCGGCATCTTCTTTCTTTTCGGTACAAATAAATGTACGGTTCTCAACACGGGCAACGTCACTTGGATCGCTGTTAAAAGCATAACTACCCGGCCGTTTTTTTTCGTTTAGTTTTATGGCAGCCCCGGAAGCTACCATTTCATCCAATAATCTTTGGTTCTCTTCTTCCGAACCATCACACCAATAAACACTGTCAGGTTGGCAAACCGATGCCCATTCATTTACCCAATCTAAAAGCTTTTTGTTTTTTGTCATTTGATAATTTGTTTTAAATAGTCAGTGAATTCAAATTTTCTCAATTGTCACAAATATAATTAGATCTACAACTTTGCTTCATTTAAACGCAATAGCTCAAATGCTTCTTTACAATTAATTAATCCTGAAAATTTTTGCTTTGTTTTGTTTGTGTGTTGATATCCAGTGTTTTGTAGATTAATTGGTTTCGGAACGATAGACTTCACCCGAAATGATCTTAATTTAATGTTAATCGACCATTGAGGGCATAAAAAAAAGCTAATTTTGTTTCCGAGAAAATTTTGAATTGTTGAAACTTGTTAAATTTTAATTACTTATCATGAAAAACACAGATCTTTTAAAGTATGGTATTAATACCAACGTAGAAATTATTCACAATCCAACTTATGAGGAACTTTTTCAGGCTGAAATGGATCCAGCTAACGAAGGTTTTGAAAAAGGAATATTAACCAATACAGGAGCCATTTCTGTAGATACCGGTATTTTTACCGGACGTTCCCCAAAAGATAAATTCATTGTATTGGATGACACAACAAAAGATACAATGTGGTGGGACGGAACTATCAACCGCCCAACTTCTCCTGAAGTTTTCGACGCATGTAAAGACCTGGTTGTAGAGCAACTTTCAGGCGCAAAAAAATTATATGTTGTTGATACTTTTTGCGGAACAAATGAAGATACCCGTATGAAAGTTCGTTTCATTATGGAAGTTGCATGGCAGGCTCATTTTGTAACCAACATGTTTATCCGTCCATCTCATTACGAACTGGCAAACTATGGCGAACCTGATTTCGTAACCTTGAACGGTTCTAAAATTACCAATCCAAACTGGAAAGAACAGGGATTGCATTCTGAAAACTTTACATTGTTCGATTTGACCCGCAAAATGCAGGTTATTGGTGGAACATGGTATGGTGGCGAAATGAAAAAAGGTATTTTCGCTTTGATGAACTATTATTTGCCATTGCGCGGTATCGCTTCTATGCATTGTTCTGCCAACGTTGGACCTGAAGGTGATGTTGCTATTTTCTTTGGTCTGTCAGGAACAGGTAAAACCACTCTTTCTGCCGATCCAAAACGTTACCGGATTGGTGATGACGAACATGGCTGGGACGATCATGGTGTATTCAACTATGAAGGTGGTTGCTACGCTAAAGTTATCGACCTGAGCAAAGACAACGAGCCAGACATTTGGAGAGCTATCAAACGTGATGCATTGTTGGAAAACGTAACTGTTAAAGCTGACGGAACTCCTGATTTCACTGCTGCTGCTTCAAAAACTGAAAACACACGTGTTTCTTACCCGATTTACCACATCAGCAAAATCGTTTCTCCTTCACGTGCAGGTCACGCTTCAGAAATCATTTATCTGAGTGCTGACGCATTTGGCGTATTGCCTCCGGTTTCTATTTTGGACGATAAATCGGCTCAATACCACTTCCTTTGCGGTTACACTTCAAAATTGGCCGGAACTGAACGCGGTATCACTGAACCTCAAATGTCGTTCTCTCCAGCATTCGGTGAAGCTTTCCTTACTTTGCACCCAACAATGTATGCAAAAACATTGGTAGGAAAAATGCAGGAACACGGAGCAAAAGCTTATTTGGTAAACACAGGTTGGAACGGAACCGGCAAACGTATGTCGTTGAAAGATACACGTGCCATTATTGATGCCATTATCGACGGATCAATTTTGAAAGCTGAAACAAAACAAATTCCTGTTTTGAATCTTACTGTTCCTGTTGCATTGAATAACGTTTCTGAAGGAATTCTTGATCCACGTGACACCTATCCAACAGAAGCTGACTGGACTGCAAAAGCAAAATTACTTGCTGCTAAATACATCGCAAACTTCGAACAGTATTGTGACAACGATGCTGCGATTGCTTTGAAAGTTGCAGGTCCTCAATTGTAGTCAAATCAATTTGTAGAATATAAAAAGAGGCTAGCTCATTAGAGTTTAGCCTCTTTTACTTTTAAAGGTAATTAATATGATTCAAAACACAATGAGCCTTCGTCCGCGATACGGAGAGGTTGACCAGATGGGCTATGTTTACCATGCCAATTATGTGAGTTATTGCCATCAGGCACGCACCGAACTGATGCGAAATCTGGGCATTAACGATCAGGTACTCGAAGAAAACCAGATCATGATTCCCGTTATCAGCATCAACCTGAGGTATTTGAAAGCCGCCGGATACGATGAATTACTCACCATTCGAACTACACTCCGCGAGATGCCGAAGATTCGTTGTCAGTTCGAATTTGAGATCAGGAATGAAATGAATGAAAAAATCTGCACCGCCGTATCCGAGATTGTTTTTGTGGACAGCATTTCCAGAAAACCAATGAGGGTGCCGGAAATTGTTGTAAATGCGATGATCGGTTATTTTAATAAAGAATCGGAATGAAACTGACTGTACTTACGGAAATTGTGGCTGGCGGAAGATTTCTGGCCGAACATGGCTTGTCGTACCTGATTGAACACGATGGTAAAACCATTTTGTTCGATACCGGACACAGCGATGTATTTTTGCAAAATGCCCGGCAAATGGGTATCGAACTTCAGGATGTAGTCGATTTGATTGTTTTGAGCCACGGTCATTGGGATCATGGCGATGGTTTGCAATACATTGAAAACAAAACTTTGATTACTCACCCAAATGCATTTATCAAACGTACCCGAAAAAATGGACTGATTAATATCGGTTTGACGCTTGATAAGGAAACGCTCGAAAAAAGGTTCAAGCTGATAACTTCTGCCAAACCATATAAGATTTCTGAAAGTATAATATTTCTGGGTGAAATCCCACGTGCAAATAACTTTGAGTCCCAATCAACCAATTTTGTTGAAGAGCAGGGAAGCGCTGATTTTGTTCCTGATGATTCAGCTTTGGCAATTGTTCAGGATAAAAGCCTGATAATTGTCTCAGGATGCGCCCATTCAGGAATTTGCAATATTTGCGAGTATGCTAAAAAAGTAACAGGTATCTCAAAAATTTCGGCGGTAATTGGTGGTTTTCATCTAAAACACATTGACGAACAAACCCAACAAACTATCGCGTATTTTAAAAACGAGCAAATCGCTGATATTATTCCATCGCATTGCACCGAACTTCCTGCCCTTTCAGCCTTTTATACTGAATTTAAAATCAGTCAGTTAAAAACCGGTCAGGTTTTAAGTTTTTGATTTTACAACTTCAGCAAGACACGATTTTATCTCAGGGAACAGAAACACAAACCCTTCGTTTAGCAATCTTTTTGGAACAACCTGTGGGCTTTGGAGAAGCAGTGAGGATGCTTTGCCCAGCACTAATTTTAGTGCAAATTCAGGAACGGTAAAAATTGCAGGCCTTTTTACTGATTGTGCCAAAACCTTGGTAAATGTTTTATTGTCAATGTTGTCAGGAGCAACCAGATTGTATGCTCCCCGTGCCTGTTCATGTTCAATGCCCCAAATAATTGCATTTACCACATCGAAAATATGCACAAAAGGGAATGGTTGAGTTCCTGATCCGATCTTTCCGCCAAGTCCAAGTTTAAACAATGGCAACAAATTCTGAATGGTTTTCGCCTCTTTTCCCAAAATCAGTCCTATCCTGAAAATCACCTTGCGAACTTTCGGCGATAAATCAGATGACGCGTTTTCCCAGCTTTGTACAACTTCGCCAACAAAATCGTTTGAAAAAGAAGTGCTTCTTTCTGTATGAA
>JAUYTA010000083.1 GCA_030695265.1 Bacteroidota bacterium | reverse complement strand
GTTGTATTTCCTGAAAATTACCACCGGAACTTTCCAGATATGTGATTCGAGTGTCATGAAAAAAGCCCGCAACTCTGCAAAAGGGTTTTTATTAAAACTTTCCAGAATAAGAATCGTCTTGCGTGTTTGCTTCAGTTTGGTAATAATTTCAGGATTTTCATTCATGAAATGATCAAACTCCTCTTTGTTGGTGCGGATAAACTTGGTTTGTCCCCAGTGTGATCCGCCGAAAAGGTATTCTTCCAGCGTAAGCACCGGGTAGGTATTGCCATCCAAATCAAGCACTTCATTATTATCGAAGAAATACTCCGGAATTTGTTTGCCGCGTAAAGGTAGAATTTCAGAAAGTGTTCGGCCACGCAGGTCGGCCATTACAACTGGCAGATATTTATCGCCCATGCGCAAAACCGGACGAACCGACCGCCGTTCGTACTCAAACGGGTTGATTTGTGCAAAAAGCGGCGCTTTAATGGGTTTGTGTCCCTTGTATGTTTCAATGTGATTGATCAGTTTACGGGCAACGGATATCTCATTTTCAGGAGCTTCTGTAAGGGAAACGCGAATGGTGTCGCCTATTCCATCGGCCAGTAATGCCCCGATTCCAACAGCCGATTTAATACGGCCGTCTTCGCCTTCACCAGCTTCGGTAACGCCCAGGTGAAGCGGATAGTCCATGTCTTCGAGCCTCATTTTATAACTTAGCAGACGCACGGTATAAACCATTGTACGCGTATTGCTCGATTTGATGGAAATAACCACGTTGGCAAAATCCTCCTTTTTACAAATACGAAGGAATTCCATCACAGACTCAACAATTCCGGCCGGAGTATCGCCATACCTGCACATGATGCGATCGGACAAAGAACCCTGATTGGCGCCAATCCTCAACGCAGTATTGGTCTCTTTTAGAGTTCGCAAAAATGGAACGAATTGTTCTTCTATTTTCCGTAGTTCTTCTTTGTATTCTTCGTTGGTATAAATATGGTGTTCGAACTTTGCTCGTTTGTCGTAGAAATTTCCGGGATTGATTCTCACCTTGGCAACGTATTTAGCAGCAATTTCGGCCAGGTGCGGGTTGAAATGAATATCGGCCACCAAAGGATGTTCGTATCCCCGTGCAACCAGTTCCTTCTTGATATTTTGCAGGTTTTCGGCATCGCTGACTCCTCTTACGGTAACACGAACCAGATCGGCTCCAGCCTTGATGATGCGGATAATTTGCTCAACAGTAGCCTCAGTATCACGCGTATCGGTATCCGTCATAGATTGAATCCGGATCGGATTTCCATCTCCGAGCAAAACTTCCCTTATTCTCACCAACGATGTTTTTTGTCGTTGATACTTCGTCAAATCTTCTATGTAATTAAAGTTCTGGTCCTTCATTTTACCCGCTTTTATTGGGCAACAAAGTTAATTTAAAGTTAATAAATACGAAATGGGAAAGGCGTTAAAGAAAAATAATTGTGAATCCCCGAATCAGCAGAATTCTTTACTTTTGCTGAACATTAAAAAGCCGGCAATGACCATCAAAATATCAGAGGTAAATAAATTCTACGGAAGTCAGAAAGCACTCGACCAGGTTTCATTTGAAATTGGAACAGGAGAGCTTGTTGGATTTTTAGGACCAAACGGCGCAGGAAAATCAACCCTGATGAAAATTATCACCGGTTATCTGGCTTCAGATGGCGGATTGGTTGAAATTAACGGTGAAATGGTTGAAACAAAAAACACGGCAATTCGCTCACAAATCGGATACCTTCCGGAGAACAATCCACTTTATACAGATTTGTACGTTCGGGAATACCTGGAAATGGTTGCCGGATTTTATCAGCTTTCAAACAAAAAAGAACAGGTTTTGAAAATGGTTGAACTGACCGGCCTGAAAACCGAACAACACAAGAAAATCGGAGCCCTTTCAAAAGGTTTCCGGCAGCGGGTTGGGTTGGCGCAGGCTTTGATTCACGATCCGGCAGTTCTGATTCTTGACGAACCCACCACCGGACTTGATCCCAATCAGCTGGATGAAATCAGGCAGCTGATCAGCGCAATCAGCAAAAACAAAACGGTGATGCTTTCGACCCATATTATGCAGGAAGTGGAAGCTGTTTGCACCCGTGTAATCATTATCAACAAAGGGAAACTGGTTGCCGACGGATCAATTGACCAGCTCAAAGCCGGAAAATTTGCCCAGAAACAAACGGTTTGGGTCGAATTTGATAAATCTCCTGATTTGGAAACTCTC
>JAUYTA010000082.1 GCA_030695265.1 Bacteroidota bacterium | reverse complement strand
CGAGCGCCTGAAATGCTTTTTCATCAGCATAAATTACCACCTGACTTAGTGGTAAAAGTTCGCAAAGTGCAGGCAGATCGGCAAGCCTGTTTTTGTGAATTATCAGGCAATCGAGTGCATTGCAAACACTTGGGCGGCGGGTTTTTGCATTGTTTACAATCGCCTGTCCTTTGGCAGTATCGCCCGATTCATCGAAATAAGTATGACAAATTCCTGCTCCGGTTTCAATTACAGGAATGCTTGAATTTTCGCGCACAAAATTGATGAGGCTTTGCGAACCGCGTGGAATTATCAGATCAACCAATCCATGTGCATGAAGCAATTCGGCAGTTGCTTCTCGTCCAACCGGCAGCAGCGAAAGTACATTTTCATCCAAATCGTGTTTCCGTAGTACTTCCTGAATTACTTTTACAATGGCAACATTCGAATCGTTGGCGTCGCTTCCGCCTTTTAAAACACAGGCATTTCCCGATTTCAGGCACAACGAAAACACATCGAGTGTAACATTTGGCCGGGCTTCGTATATGATTCCAATGACTCCAAATGGAACAGTGATTTTTTTGATATGAAGACCATTCGGACGGTCGGTTTCACTCAATATCCGTCCCAAAGGTGAAGGAAGCGAGGCAACATTCATGATATCGGCAGCAATACCTTTAATCCGGTCGGCTGTCAGCATCAAACGGTCGTATTTCGGATCAGCCGGATCCATGCGGTTCAGGTCTTTGGCATTTTCCTGAAGTATAAAATCCGAATTTGCGATTGCAGCAATTGCCACATCCTCCATAACCTGATTAATTTTTTCTACTGAAACGAGGTTCAGTTTTCTGCTGGCTTTTAAAACCAGTTTGAGTTGTTCTTTTACCGTCATAACTTTTAAAATATAAAGCCCCCTTCCAGGGGGTGGAAGGGGGAATATAACTCAGGAATTCGTTGCCATTAGAAGGCGGAAATTTAAGGGGTCTATGAAAAGGGTATCAATACACAAATCCCGAGTTACTTAGTTAATATTATTCCATGATGTATAAATAATCGTAATGTACGACTGCTTTTTTGTTTTTGTTTCCTTTGTATTTTTCAGCTTTTTCAGCATTGTATTCCGACTTTCCTATTCCGATCAAACGGCCTGTTTCGTCTTTTATTTTTACCAGGTCGCCTTTTTCGAAAGTACCGCCCACCGATACCACGCCAACGGGCAACAAGCTGGTAGCCTGACTTGAAAGCAATGCGTTTCGGGCGCCTTCGTTTACCACCAGTTCTCCTTTGGCAAAACTTTCAGAATAAGAAATCCACTTTTTAACATTCGACGATTTCTTCTGTTCCGATAAAAAGGTCGTATGAACGATTTCTTCTTCAGTATTCATTATCCGGAGAAGAGTATTTTCATTCATTCCATTGGCAATGTGAACGTTGATACCGCCTTTTGCAACTTTTTTCGCAATGTGGTATTTGGTCAGCATTCCTCCGCGCCCAAAATTCGATTTTGCTGTCGAAATTGCCTCGTTCAGCGGTTTGCTTTTGGACGTAATTTCGCGAATCACTTTTGATTCGGGCAAATCGGGCGAACCATCGTAAATTCCGTCAATGTTGCTCAGGATAATTAACGCTTCGGAGTTTTCCATCGAAGCGATCAATCCCGAAAGTTCGTCATTGTCAGTGAACATCAATTCAGTAACAGAAATAGTATCGTTCTCATTCACAATGGGTATCACCTTGTTTTCGATCAGCGTTGAAATACAGTTTTTCATGTTCAGGTAATGCACCCGGTCGCTGAAATTTTCTTTGGTGGTGAGCACCTGCGCACACGACATTCCGTATTTTCTGAAGGCTTCAGCATACTTGTTTATCAGGATTACCTGACCAACTGCCGACCACAATTGACGTGCAGAAACAGTATCGAGCCTTTTACCATTCCCGATTTCACCTCTTCCTGCCGCAACTGCACCCGATGAAACCAGTACAATTTCAACTCCTTTCTGTTGCAAAAAAGCGATCTGGTCAACCAAATGCGAAATATTGGCGTCATTCAACGTGCCATCAGACTTGGTTAGAACGTTACTGCCCACTTTGACAGTTATTTTTTTATAGCGTAAATTTGTTTTCAAAACAGTCTTTTTCCCCTTTGTCAACATTTATTGAAAGAGGCAATCAGTCCCTGTATTAAGGAAGAACTGAAACCCTGATGCTCCATTTCATTCAATCCGGTAATGGTAATTCCGCGCGGTGTGGTTACTTTGTCTATTTCCTGCTCCGGATGTCTTCCTGATTCAAGAATCAATTGTGCTGCACCTTTTACCGTTTGCGCAGTAATAAACTGAGCCATTTCAGCGCTAAAACCCATCTCAATTCCACCCTGCATAGCAGCTCTCATATACCTAAGCGCAAATGCAATCCCGCAAGAACCAAGCACTGTTGCTGCCGCCATTAAATCTTCAGGAATAATG
>JAUYTA010000069.1 GCA_030695265.1 Bacteroidota bacterium | reverse complement strand
AACCGCATCGTTGGCCGGGTTTCCATTTACAAAACGATCGGGAGTAATCAGGTAAATTACATCCGAACCATCAAAACCTTTTCGGCTGGCCGAATTCGGTTCACGGTTCTTCAACTCGTAATTGTACGAAACCACTTCCTTTTTGCTTTTCCTGAATTGGATCGGAAAACTTCCGGCTTTGGCTTCCGGAGAAATTACGAGATCGATAAACACGTAATTGGGATTTTCCTGACGACTGATGGTTTTGATTTTCACGCCGGGATAATTCAGAGTGATTTCCGTTGCAGCAATTTCCTGCCCGTGAACCATTAACTGTACTGTTGGATTTTTCATGCCCACCCACCAAAATGTGGGTTCAACGCGGTTAACATTCAGTGCAAAAGTGTTAAAACTGAATGCAATGCTGATAATGATTAGATATAGCTTTCTCATGTATTTATTGTTTTTTACCACATAGACACATAGGTCACATAGTTTTTTTCCTCTATGTGTTCTATGTGTCTATGTGATTATTGTTTTATCAATAGTTCTTTTTTTGCAGGCAAATGATACGATTGTCCGTGAACGATCAAATCAATATTTACCTTCGAATGGTTGTAAACGCTGAACTGCATCTTGTCCATCTTGAATTCCAGGTGTGCTTCGCGGAAATTCAGGCGAAAAGAATACGAGTTCCAGCCTTCAGGAATAAACGGGGTGAAATTTAACTGACCGTTTCGCACACGCATTCCGCCAAAACCCTGCACAAAAGCCATCCATGTTCCGCCCATGCTGGTGATATGAAGCCCGTCGCAGGTGTCGTTGTTGTAATCGTCCAAATCCAGTCGGGCAGTGCGCAAATACATTTCGTATGCTTTCTCCTGACGACCCAAACTGGCTGCCAGAATTGAATGGATACAGCTCGAGAGTGACGATTCGTGCACCGTGAGCGGTTCGTAAAAGTCGAAATGCCGCTCCAGACTTTCCTTGTCGAATTCGTCTTCGAACCAGAATATACTTTGCAATGTATCGGCCTGTTTGATGTAAGGCGAACGCAAAATCCTGTCCCACGACCATTTCTGGTTGATTGGCCGGTCTTCAGGTTTTAGCTGACTCACCGGAATCAGTTCTTTATCGAGAAATCCATCTTGCTGAAGGTAGATTTTTCGGTTAAAATCGTAGGGAAAATACATGTCTTTTATGATCTTCTTCCAGCGCGAAGTTTCTTTCAGCTCTTTCAGTTTCAGCTTTTTCACCAGATCTTCGAATAAAAACGGGTGCTCTTTCTTCAGATAATCAATGGCTTCGAGCGTATATTTTAAAGTCCAAACCGCCATGTTGTTGGTGTGGAAATTGTTGTTCACATTGTTCTCGTACTCATTTGGTCCGGTTACGCCCAGCATCACGAATTTCTTTTTCTCTTCCGACCAGTTGATACGCTGGCTCCAGAAACGCGACAGGGCAAGCAACACCTCGAAACCATATGGGGCGAGATAATCCTGGTCGCCGGAATAATTGATATAATTGTAAATTGCATATGCAATCGCGCCATTCCTGTGAATTTCCTCGAAGGTAATTTCCCACTCGTTGTGGCATTCTTCACCATTGATGGTGACCATCGGGTAAAGTGCCGCACCATCAGAAAATCCAAGTTTTTCGGCATTCTCGATGGCTTTTTGCAAATGTTTGTACCGATACATCAGCAGGTTTTTCGATACCATTTGTGGCGAAGTACCGAGCTCAAAAGGCAAGCAATAAGCTTCAGTATCCCAATAAGTTACGCCGCCGTATTTTTCGCCGGTAAAACCTTTTGGACCGATGTTCAGGCGCTCGTCGTC
>JAUYTA010000067.1 GCA_030695265.1 Bacteroidota bacterium | reverse complement strand
GGTATTTTTATCCTGAAACTACTTGGAAATACTCCATTTTGGTTGCTGTACATTTGTGCCGATCTGATTTATTTAATTAGCTATTATGTGGTTGGTTACCGAAAAAAAATTGTACTCAGAAATCTGAAAAACTCATTTCCTAAAAAGTCAGATCAGGAAATACATCGGATAGCCATCGCTTTTTACCGGCATTTTGCCGATTTGGTGGTAGAAACAATCAAATCATTTCAGATTTCAGAAGAAACTTTAAAGAAACGGATTCGTTATAAAAATCCGGAAGTTCTGAACGAATTGTATGTTCAGGGAAAAAGTGTCGCATTGCTTTCCGGTCATTACGGAAACTGGGAATGGACGATGGCGATGCCCAAATTCATTCAGCATCAGCTAAATGTGATTTACCGCCCAATGCAGAACAAACAGATCGACACATTCATGAAAAAAGTACGGTCGCGATTCGGAATGTTATTAATACCAGCCAAAACTTCATTGCGCACCATGCTCGAAATCGAAAAAACAGGACAATTATCGGCCACCTACTATTTGGCCGATCAGACTGCCCTCTATGATACAAAATACTGGATGATGTTTCTGAATCAGGAAACACCTGTTTTTCCCGGCCCTGAAAAGGTAGCTTCGCGGTTGAAACAAGCGGTGGTTTTTATGGACATTCAGAAAGTGCAACGTGGTTATTACGAAGTAGAATTCACGAAACTTTTCGACGACGCTTCGCAAACAAAGGAATTCGAAGTGACAAAAACGCACGTGAAATTTCTCGAAGAAATCATCCGGAAACGACCTGAGTTCTGGCTTTGGTCACACAAAAGATGGAAGCATACACGACCTGAATACATTCCAATGCAATAGTTTACAGTTCTAAAAAAACATAAAATGAAGAACAAAGCATGGCTACCCATGGGGGCAGCTATTTTGTCGATGATATTCTGGAGCTTCTCGTTCGTGTGGATCAAAATTGTTTACGAAGCCTACGGCCCGCTCACCACTATTCTGTTCAGGTTGATAATTTCCACCGGATTATTGCTGGTCTTCACTATTCTTTCCCGTAAACTTCAAAAAATAAAAGCCGGCGACCTGAAGCTTTTCATCTTAATGGCATTCTTCGAACCGTTCCTCTATTTCATGGGCGAAAGTTATGGTTTACTGTATGTTTCGTCAACCGTTGCTTCAGTAATTGTTGCAACGATTCCGCTGTTCTCGCCCATCGCCGCATGGTATTTTTACAAGGAAAAGCTTAGCCGCACCAATCTTTATGGCCTGTTTATCACCTTTATGGGAGTTAGTTTGGTGGTGCTCGACAGCTCTTTCAATTTTACAGCTTCACCGCTGGGCATTTCACTCGAATTTCTGGCGGTTTTGGGCGCCATCGGCTATGCCAGTGTGCTGAAAGGACTTTCGCACCGCTACAATACTTTCACCATTATCACCTATCAAAACATGATTGGCGTGTTGTTTTTTCTTCCCTTCTGGCTGGGATTCGAGATGAAGGATTTCACTCAGATACCGTTTCATGCCAAAGCTTTTTGGGCCATCGTTAAACTTGCCATCTTTGCTTCAACCTTTGCCTTTATACTTTTTACTTACAGTGTACGGAACATGGGTATCAACAAATCAAATATTTTCATCAACATTATCCCGGTTTTCGTGGCCGTTTTTGCCTACTTCATTTTAGGCGACGAACTCAATTTTCATCAAATGATCGGAATTGCCATTGTAATTTCAGGATTATTTTTGGCCCAAATAAACTGGAAACACAAAAAGAATGGACCCAATCCTATATATCAGGCCTGAAAAATTAAAAGAGCTGACGGCCAACCGCAAGCAGGAATTTACGGCATTTTTCAAAAAGCTGAAGGCAAAAAAGCCAAAGAATATGGACGACATGTTTCACAAACTTCACCATGAAGCATTCGATCAGTTTGATTGCCTGAGTTGCGCGAATTGCTGTTCGTCTATCAGTCCGGTTATTACTGAAAAAGACATTGAAAAACTGGCAAAGCGACTGAAAATGAAACCGGTTGAATTTGTTGCGCAATATCTTTACATCGACGAAGACAAGGATTACGTTTTTAAGCAAACGCCCTGCCCGTTTCTGATGGCTGACAATTACTGCATGGTTTATGAAGACCGACCGAAAGCTTGCCGCGAATATCCGCATACCGACCGCAAACGCATGTACCAGATACTGAACCTGACACACAAAAATTGCGAGGTTTGTCCGGTGGTTTATTGTATCACCAGCGAAATGGTCAAAAATCAGAAATAAATATTGTAATAAATTAACCCGACTGCAATAAATGTTGGCAAATAATTGCCGTAATTTCGGGCAGAAAACAGCATTCAATTAAATAGAAAAATGGAATTAGGAGAACACATTATAATAGGTGGCGAAGAGTGGTGCGCATTCCCCGGATTGAACATTCCTGCTATCAAAGCGCGGGTCGATTCGGGTGCAAAAACCTCTACGATACATGCCAGCAACATCCACAAATTCATGCGGAAAGGTGAAAAATGGGTCAGTTTCGAAGTTCACCCCATTCAGGATTCGCGGCGGATTACCCTCCATTGCAAAGCAAAAGTTGTCGATCACCGCAACATTAAAAGCTCAAGCGGAATTTCAGAAAAACGCTTTGTGATTCAATCGACCATGAAAATCGGCAATTTCCAATGGAACATTGAACTGACACTTGCCAACCGCGATTCAATGGGGTTCCGCATGTTGCTTGGACGTGAAGCGATGGAAAACCGTGTTTTTGTCGATCCGGCAAATAGTTTTCTGTTGGGCGATTATTCCGGAGAAAAAATCAGTGAACTGTACCAGCATTTCAAGGATGTACGCAGCGGATTGAGAATTGGCGTACTGGCGAGCAATCCCGAATTGTACAGTAACAAGCGGATCATTGAAGCCGGTGAAGAACGCGGTCATGAAATGGTTTTCCTGAATGTTCAGCAATGTTACATGAAGCTCGATGCCACCAACCCTGAAGTGCGTTTCCGCGGAGGGCGGAGCCTGAACAACCTGGATGCGATCATTCCCCGGTTAAGGCCAAATCTGACCTTTTATGGTTGTGCTTTGATCAGGCAATTTGATTCATTGGGTATTTTTTGTGCCAACTCATGGGAATCAATTGGACGGTCGCGCGACAAGCTTTTTTCATCGCAGTTATTTTCACAGAACGGGATTCAAATTCCAATTACCGGTTTTGCCAAATCGCCACTCGACACCACCGACCTGATACAAATGGTGAATGGTGCGCCGCTGATCATCAAATTACTGGAAGGAACTCAGGGCAAAGGAGTTGTTCTGGCAGAAAACGCGAAGGCTGCCGAAAGTGTGATCAATGCTTTTAAAAGCCTTAATGCCAATATTTTGGTTCAGGAATTTATCAAAGAAGCCGGTGGAAAAGACATCCGCTGTTTTGTGATTGATGGCAAAGTGGTTGCCTCGATACAGCGCGAAGCTGCAAAAGGTGAATTCAGGGCAAATCTTCACCAGGGCGGAACCGCTTCAGTAATAAAAATAACTGCCGAAGAAAAGAAACTGGCAGTAAAAGCGGCCAAAGTACTTGGTTTGCAAATCGCCGGGGTTGATATTATCCGGTCGAACAAAGGGCCGCTGGTACTCGAGGTTAACTCATCGCCCGGACTGGAAGGCATTGAAACGGCCACCGGAAAAGACATTGCAGGCATGATGATACTGGCAATTGAGCGTCAATTGGGCTGGCAGCAGAATCCTGACACAACAGTATCGGTTCATCAAAATCAAGAATTAAAGGTGATGGATTGAAAAGGATCGAAGAAGATTGAAAAAGATTGAAGTTGAAAATCCTTTTACCGGTTTTGTACCCCATGCCCCTTG
>JAUYTA010000066.1 GCA_030695265.1 Bacteroidota bacterium | reverse complement strand
AACGACGATCGATTACTGTTTTACTTAGTTTGAAATCAGGAATTCCGTATCGGAGCAAACCACCAATTGCATTATTTTTTTCGAAAACAGTCACTTCATGTCCGGCCTGATTCAACAAATCGGCAGCAGAAAGTCCGGCTGGACCTGAGCCAACCACTGCAACTTTTTTGCCTGTGCGAACTTCTGGAATACGTGGCTGTACAAATCCAAGGTTGAAAGCATGTTCAACGGTGGATGCTTCGTTTTCGCGAATAGTTACGGCTTCGTCGTGAATGGCCAAAACACAGGCTTTTTCGCAGGGAGCAGGACATACGCGACCTGTAAATTCAGGAAAACTATTGCTCGAATGCAATACTTCGTATGCACCTTTCCAATCGGCTTTGTACACCAGATCCTGCCATTCCGGAATTTTACTTCCGACAGGGCAACCCCAGTGACAAAACGGAACACCGCAATCCATGCAGCGTGCAGCCTGTTCTTTACGGTCTTTGTCATCGAGCGTTTGCTCAACTTCGCCGTAGTCGTATATTCTGTCATTCAGCGGACGATAACCTGCTTCTTTTCGTCCTATTGTCATGAAACCTTTTGGATTTCCCATGGTATTTATCTTTTTATTTGTTATTCCTGATGTGTCGGATTATCTTCAGTCAACTGAAGTTTTTTCTCCAACTCGCGAAGTTACACTTCTTCAAGCACTTTCTTATACTCAAACGGAATTACCTTGACAAATTTCGGAAGGTATTCGTCCCAGTTGGTAAGAATTTTTGCCGCCATTGTACTTTGTGTATATAACAGGTGCTTGTTGATCAGATCCTGAAGTTCAACAATGTCTGCTTTGTCTTCAACCGGTCCAAGTTCAACCAATCCTTTGTTACAGAAGTAGGCAAAATTACCTTCCTCGTCGAGCACATAAGCAATACCACCGCTCATTCCGGCAGCAAAGTTACGTCCGGTGGTTCCCAGTACCACAACACGTCCGCCGGTCATGTATTCGCAGCAGTGGTCTCCGCTTCCTTCAATTACTGTTTTGGCTCCTGAATTTCGCACACAGAAACGTTCGCCGGCAACACCGCGGATAAATGCTTCTCCTGAAGTTGCCCCGTAGAAGGAAGTATTTCCGACGATGATATTTTCTTCAGGATTAAATGTTGTACCTACCGGAGGAACAACGATTATTCGTCCGCCTGAAAGTCCTTTACCGATGTAATCATTGCTATCGCCTTCCAATCTGAAACTCAAACCTTTTACA
>JAUYTA010000377.1 GCA_030695265.1 Bacteroidota bacterium | reverse complement strand
AAAAATCTACTAGTCTGAACAATGTATTCTTTAACACATATTAATTTTAACAAATCTTTACATTTTTGATTTACTTTACTTTCGTTTGTTTAATCACGCAAAACTAGATTATTCACCTAAACGAAATGCCTATGTAACTCTCTTAAATGAATGGATTCAGAAGTCACGCATTTGACAATCTTTAATCAAGTTGTTTTAAAACAAGTAATTACCACAAATTAAACATTAAAATTTATGAAAAAAAGTAAATCAAAAGGGCTCTGGCGAATGGCAGCACTGCTGTTTTTTTCCTGCTTTTTAGCGATTACCACTTTCGCGCAACAAAAAACGCTTACAGGTACTGTAATCGGTGAAGACGGGGCATCGATCCCCGGAGTAACAGTAATTGTTAAAGGCACTACTGTAGGAACCATTACCGATATGGACGGTAAATTCTCATTTTCAGCTCCTGCTGATGCAAAAACGCTCGTTGCTTCATACATTGGTATGAAAACGCTGGAAATTGAAATTGGTAACCAAACCAATTTTAGATTAACCTTGGCTGCAGATGTAATCGGGGTTGAAGAAGTTGTAGTTGTAGGTTACGGTACACGGTTGAAAGAAGAACTGACTGGCGCCGTTTCCACAGTTTCAAGCGAACAAATGCAGATTTCAACCGCGCCGAGTGTGATTAGCCGCATACAGGGACAGGTTTCCGGTGTAACAATTACACAGGCCAACCGGCCCGGTGGGGATGCCAATATTCGTATTCGTGGTTTGGGTACTATCAATAACAATGGCCCATTGTATATTATTGATGGTGTACCTGCCGGTCCGGGAAACAATATCAGCCCAAATGATGTTGAATCAATTTCTATCCTGAAAGACGCTTCTTCTGCTGCTATTTATGGTACAAGGGGTGCAAATGGTGTTGTTATCATTACTACAAAAAAAGGTCGTGACAATCAACAGCCAACTATTAATTTTTCTGTAAGAACCGGTCTTACGAATGCTGTCAATCAGTATGATTTGCTGAATACTCCTGAATATGCTGAAGCTGTTTGGTTGTCATTAAAAAACAGGGGAGCAGCTCTTACACACAACCAATATGGTTCAGGAGCCAAACCTGTAATTCCGGATTATATTTTACCTGCTGGTAAAAAGACAGGTGATCCTGCTGTCAATCCCGCCTTGTATAAATATCCTGATTATCAGATTTTCGCAGCCAATAAAACAGGGACAAACTGGTACGATGAAATTTACCAAAGCGGTTTGATTCAGGAATACGATCTTTCTGTTGCCGGTGGCGGTAAAAACGGTACGTATGCTTTCTCAGGTAGTTATCTTGATGAAGACGGACTTTTGAAAAATACAAATTTCAAAAGGTATAACTTTAGAATGAACTCGGAGGCCAAATTCAACGACTGGTTTAAGGCTGGAGAATCGTTACAGGTTATTTATATTGATGAACATGGTAATTTGGGCGATAACAGCGAAGGTACTGTAATATCGCAGGCTTACCGCTCACAGCCAATTATTCCTGTTTACGACATCATGGGAAATTATGCAGGTTCAAAAGCTCCTGAAATGGGCAACTCGGCCAACCCGGTTGCAATGCTCGACCGTGCAAAGAACAACAATGGTAAGTGGGTAAGGGTTCTTGGCAATGTTTATGGTGAAGTAACCTTGATGAAGGGACTTACTGCAAAATCCTTGTTGGGTTACAATTTCGGACAATGGAATTATAAAGGATATAACATTCCTAACTACGAACACTCTGAACCAAACAAGGTCAATGGAATGAGCGCAAATTCAAACTATTCGCTTCAATGGAACTGGACCAATACAATTAATTACAATGCCACTTTTGCAGAAATACATAAATTAAATGTAATAGTTGGTACTGAAGCCATTGAAAATAAATACCAGTTTTTGAATGCCAGCAGAAGTCAGTATTTCTCGGAAGATCCGAATTATATGCAGTTGAATTCCGGCGAAATCAACAAAGACAACAGTGGAAACGCAGCTGAGTGGTCACTCTTTTCACAATTTGCTCGTGCGAACTATGACTTGCATGGAAAGTATTTTCTTGAAGGTACTGTTAGACGTGACGGTTCTTCACGGTTCAGCGAAGCAAACCGATATGGAGTATTCCCTGCTGCATCGGCAGCCTGGGCTATTTCGCAGGAAAACTTTTTCGCAGGTACAAAAAACTGGTTAGACCTGTTAAAAGTAAGACTTGGCTGGGGTGTAGCCGGTAACGATCAAATTGGTAACTATAACTCATACACCACTTATGCAAGCGATAAATACAAAGCTTCCTATGCACTTGATGGTTCCAATACTTCCGCAGTTACTGGTTTCAGACCAGCTGCCCTTGGGAATGAAGATGTAACCTGGGAAACTACGCAAACGCTTAATTTAGGAGTGGATGGAACATTGTTTGACAGAAGCCTGAATTTTTCTTTTGATGTATGGCAAAGAAATACCTCCGACATGTTGTTCAAAGAACCGATTCCCGATGTTATCGGTGTTTTGACTGCACCTGATATCAATATCGGTGAAATGAAAAACACAGGTTTCGACTTTGAAATTGGGTACAACAATACGGTACTTGATGGCAAATTAAAATATGCTGTAACAGCTACCTTATCGCATTACAAAAACGAAATCACAAAACTTTCATCTAATCCCAAAAGGATAATTAACGGCGCCAACGAACGTCAAATGGTTTATACCCGTTTCGCAGCTGGTTCAGCATATCCCGAATTTTACGGGTATATTGTGGATGGTATTTTCCAGACCGCTGCTGAAGCCGCCGCACATCCGCAATACCAGGCTACCGACTACAACAAGGCAGGGCACTTTAAATTCAGGGACATTAGTGGACCGGACGGTACCCCTGATGGTAAGATTACTGAAGATGACCGGACTTTTATTGGCAGCCCGCATCCAGATCTTACCGGTGGTTTGAACTTCGATTTGAGCTACGCAAATTTTGACCTGAATATGTTCTTCTACGGAAGTTATGGAAATGACTTGAATAACTATGTGACACGCTGGATTGATTACGGTATGTTTAACGGAGGCTTAAGTAAAGATGCGCTCTACAAATCATGGGGAAGTCCACATTTAGCTAACAACGCTGATGCAAAACTACCAATGCTTGACCAAAGTGCTATTTCACAGCAACCTTCCACCGCTTTTCTTGAAGACGGTTCATTCCTTAGGCTCAAATCATTGAAACTGGGATATACTGTTCCAAAATCTATTTTGAGCAAAGCTCAGATTAAGAACGTGCATATTTATGCTCAGGTTTCGAACCTATTTACATTTACCAAGTACAAAGGATTAGATCCGGAAGTAAATGCTTCAGGAACCTATTTGGGTATGGATCTGGGTGCATGGCCAACACCTCGTCAGATTATGTTTGGTATTAATCTTGGTCTGTAATAATTAATTCATTATAAATTCTAATAAAGGATAATATGAAAAAACTAACAATAATTGTGGCCACAGTAATGTTCCTGGCCATGTCTAATTCGTGTTCAGATGAATTTCTGACAAAAGGTCCGCCGGGCTCAACATCAGAAAATGTTTTTTACACTGAGAAAGGAATCGATGCACTGTTAACCGGTACCTATGCAGTTGTTCGGGGAAGTTCCTTGTGGGAAGTTTCCTGGGGGGCATCCATACAAAACTGGACTTATGGCTCTGCAGCTTCTGACGATGCTTATAAAGGTTCGGAGATTACTGACCAGGTTACGGTAAATGATATCGAAAAGTGGGCGGTTCCAACCAATAATAATTATCCTGCTGATAAATGGAGGTTAACTATCGGAATGGGAGTTGACCGTGCCAATAAAACCTTAAAAGTGATTAAAAAAACAGAAGATGCTAAAACCATTACGGCAGAACAGGCTAAAAAATTCAGGGCTGAAGTTCGCTTCCTGAGAGCTTTGTTTAATTTTGAAGCAAGATTGGTATTTGGTGATTATATTCCGATTCTTACAGAAGAGACAGTGGATCCAGCTCTGGTTTCAAATAAGAATCCTGAAGGAGCTGTTTTAACCCACATTATCAATGACCTGAAATTTGCCTGGGAAAACCTTCCGGAAAAACAAGCGCAGGTTGGCCGCGCTACCAAATATGCCGCAATGGCTTTGGCTGCACGTGCCTATTTGCAGGATTTGAAATATGCTGAAGCAAAACCTTTACTCGATAACATTATCAACAGCGGAAAATTTTCGCTGGTAGATAAATTTATCCAGAATTTCGAGATTGCAACAAATAACAACAGAGAGTCAATTTTTGAAATTCAGGCAAATGTCAACGATGTTAACGAGTCACTGAATGCTGAAATGGGTATTGGTTTGAACTGGCCTCATGGCTCTGATATTGGTATGTGCTGCGGTTTCCACCAGCCTTCTCAAAATCTGGTCAATGCCTATAAAGTAGATGCCAATGGCTTGCCATTGTTCGATACTTTCAACAGTACTGACCTGAAAAATGATGCAGGTATTAATTCAGGGGCTACTTTTATTCCGGCCGAAGACTTGCTTGATCCAAGGCTCGACTATACTGTAAGCCGCAGGGGCATTCCATACAAAGACTGGGGTATTAACCGTGGTAGCGACTGGGTCAGAAAACAATCTGAAGGTGGTCCGTATCTACCAGTTGCCAAACCATTTTTCAAAAAAGCTGAACGTTTCACCTTGTCAACAACAACAGGATGGCAGACAGGTATCAATGCAAACAATTACCGCTATTTACGCTACACCCACATTCTG
>JAUYTA010000057.1 GCA_030695265.1 Bacteroidota bacterium | reverse complement strand
ACCGGATAATCCCTCTTTCGAACATTCGACTCCGGTTTTGCCGGAGTTCCATCGAAATTCACCGGCCACATGTCGTTCGAATACGGAATTCCTAAATACTCGTCAAACCCTTGCTGTAAAGGCAAAAAATCTCGCAAATGACCCAAATGCCATTTGCCGATTGCCGCTGTTTTATAATTCTTTTTTTTCAACACTTCAGCAATGGTTTCTTCTGAAGGGTTTAATCCAATTTTGGCATCGGGCATTAATGCTCCTGAAATTCCAACACGGTTCGGATAACATCCGGTTAGAATACCTGCACGTGAAGCGCTGCAAACAGCCTGTGCTGAAAGAAAGCTGGTAAACCGAACTCCCTGTGAAGCCATGCGGTCGAGGTTAGGCGTTTTATATTGTGTTGCACCATAACAACTTAAGTCACCGTAGCCAAGATCATCGCAAAAAATGAGGATGATGTTGGGATTTTGTTGCTTTTCAGCAGACACAGATTGAATTGTAAAAGAAGTGGCAGCAAGTCCAGCGAAAAGTGAGTTTCTCAGGTATTTATTCATAATCTACCTTATTTAGGTTGGTCAATAAGCATCAAATTTAAACAAAAAAAGAGGCTGATTCGATATTTTATTAAGAAACAGCTAGTTTTAACTATAAAGGGAAATACTGAGTAAACCAATTCGTCAAATCCTACAAAATAAGAAAACACACAAAACCAGTTTCGCCTGCTTAATTTAGAAATAGAAAAAAAGGTAACCCTCTGCGCTATATGTTATACAATACATTTCGTTATATTTATGCTAAAGCTTTTAATTACAATACGTTGTGACAATCAAGATAAATGGGGGAGGATAAATATAATTTTTTATTCATAATTATTGACATATATTTACTCAATGTAGTTTTGCATTTATTGCCCTCCAGTGAAATATTCCTAAGAACGGTTTTTGAGAATGCACTGGTGATAGGTATTATTATGGAATTTATAACTAATCAGCATTGTGAAGTTAAAATGTAATTTTTATTTGAATTCAAAATAATCGACTTTGTCAAATTAGATACATTACAAAACAAATAAAAGCTATGGCTAAAACAAGGCAACAAATAGCAAATGAGTATGGAGTGGATCGTAAAACATTTAACAATTGGCTCAAACGGGCTAATTTAAATGTACCATCCGGGCTAATATGCCCTTCTGCAACAGAGTCTATTTACAATACTTTTGGGCATCCCAATTCAAAGCAGTCTAAAAAGGCGATAAAATCCTAAATCGGGTTTCCCCAAAATTCCCCATTTATCCCCAAAATTCCCCAAATCGTCTGATTTTCATAAGCGGCCATTCCCTAATTTTACATAGGGAATGGCTTTGTCCCGCTTTTGCCGAGATTAAAGCCTTTGTTAAAGAAGGCCAATCAATAAAATCATTGTTTTATGGGGAAGTTTGTATTTCAAAAAGGGAGTGACAATAAAATAATCGACATTCTTTTGGTTATCCTATTGTCAATCCTGCTCCTGTTGACACAATTTGCCAGCGATCGGTTATTTGAACCCGGATATTCCAGCTATGCTGCAATCTTCGTTTCCGGTACTTTGGCATCTGCTGTGTTGGTTATTAAAGCCTTTCGGGTAAATGAACCAATTTATTTGAATGCCATTGATTTGTCTTTCGTTTTTTTCACACTGCTTTTATTTATGCGTTGGATTGGCTCAGACAACTCCTGGATTTATTCAAAGGCTGCTATAGCAGTTGTTCTAATACCAATTTACTTTTTTATAAAGAACTTCAAGTCAATATATCTGATTCAATGGGCTCTCATATTTACCGGAACTATCCAGATTATTGTCTCTATTTTGCAAAAATTAGGTTATACACAAAATACAAACAGTTATTTCGAGGTGGGCGGTACCGTTGGGAACCCGAATGTACTGGCTATACTTCTACTATTTACTATCCTTTCAGCAATTTACCTTCTATATCAAACACGTGCTACACTCACAAGATACCTCCTTCTTACCTATATTTTACTGGCACTATCAATCATTGTTTTCACTAGGTGCAGGACCGCTATACTTGGTATGGTTGCAGTTGGCATCTTCTTTTTGATAAAGAATAATTGGGTTCCCATTCACCGAACTGTCAGGTTGGTTGTGTTTGGAGTATTGGGATTAACATTTTCAGGGTTTCTACTTCTGATTATTGAGAAATCAGAATCACTTACAGGTAGGCTCTTGATATGGCAAGCCAGTTTTGTTAAGATAAACGGAAAGCCTTTATGGGGATATGGTATAAGTTCATTTCACCAGGTATATCCTGATGCCCAACGTATTTTTTTAGAAAATAATCTAAATTCAAATTATAGCTATGTTGCAGACACTCCTAAATGGGCATACAATGATTTCATTGAATTGTGGCTTGAAGGAGGCTTATTTACAGCATTGGCCTTTTTAATGATCCTGATTTCCGTTTTATACTGTTGGAAACTGCAAAAACACTTCAATTTTAATGGCGACAATATTGCTTTTTTAGCAGCTACTATTTTTTT